>JANOXC010000079.1:0-19056 GCA_031418215.1 Bacteroidota bacterium | reverse complement strand
TCTTGCATGCCATGCAAGCGCTCTAGCCAGCTGAGCTAATCCCCCGTTTGGGATTGCAAAGAAAGTAAAGTCAGGAGAATTAAAAAAATCTATTTTTTCCTTATTAGCAGCCACCCGCTAAGGTTATGCAATTCAAGTCCGCCGGGCTGATCGGTTAATCGGGCATTGATGATGTTGATTTTAAGTCTGTATTGTACATTTCCGTTTTCCAGGTCAAATTGCATCTTATTCTGTTGAACATCATAATACTGCGTTCCATATTCTTTGATCAATGAATCAACTGTGCTTCGTATTTTCAAATTAACGGGAAGCGAGTCATTAAAAGCAAAGTTTAGAGTAGCAATGCTATCGACCCAGAAAATTGAAATGTTGTTGTTTTCAGCACTAAATTTTTGTTGGGAGTTGCGATCACTTTTATCACCGGAAATATTGAAATCAACCAGGTAGTCGAAATCTTTGGTGATAATTACATTGCTGTTTTTAACATTCAGATTGATTTGGTTGTCTACAGGGTCAATCATATCATAGGAAACGGCATAGGTAATTCCTATGATGCCTAATACTTTTCTAGGTTTAAATGCATATAAATCAGAAGAGTCTTTTACAGCACAAAGTGAATCCAGGTTTTCTGTAAACAAGGGTTGTATACTTTGCAATCCATGTTTACCGATAAGGTAATCAGTTGAAGCACTGATTTCAACAACAGCTTTGGAGGAAATTGTTTTAGCAGAGCTGACAGCTTTTCCATCTGCAAAATGATCATTGTCCTGTAGTAATTTTTTCAAACGGTTAAACTGACTTTTTTCCGCTGTATTGAATGCAGACCAAGGTCCGTAAGCTGATATCAGGCACAATAGAAATAGGGTAATCGGAAATATTTTAATATATTTTCTTTTACTGAAAAGGAAGTAACAGGTCATGATTAAGAGCCAGACGGCTAATGCAAGAATGAAATATCGGTTTTCGGTTACACCATATTGCATCACTCTTTTTCCGATAGCGACAAACAACATAGCAATCAATGGAAGCAGTGCGAGGAAAAAAAAGCGTGAGTAGGTTCGTATCCATTGATGTTTTTCCTCATTTCTTAACGGCCAAACAAGCAGCAATGCCAAAATCCCTACTATTGAAAAACCCAATACCAGGTAGGATACCCATCCGACAGGCCATTCTTGCGTTGAAATAATTTTTATGCCATAAGCATACAATATCAACAGGTATAAACTTACTAATGGAAGCAGAATAAATTGAGTAAATATTTTTAATCCCGTCGGATAATCATTTTGATCTTCCAGTGATCCAACATCAGATGGTAAATCTGAAAGGAAAAACGTGGTGTTCAAGATACCCATCACCAATATATAAAATTTTGGATAAATGTCTGAATCAAAATGAACTACAAACAGATTATCAATAGCCAACAATGCCACTGCTATGCCAATGAATAATGCATGTGAATAAAAAAACGCAGTCAGTATTTTCAAGAATAATTGTTTATTGTATTGCCAAAATGCATTGGGCGGGTAAGAATTTACAAAAGGAGCAAAGGCAACAAGTGCATGCATTGCAATCAATAACAGAAAAAATTTTACAAAATCATTTTCTTTTGGACTTTCAGGAAATGAAAGGAAGTAGAAAAATGAGATGACTAAAACAGCAATGTTAAGAGTAAGCTGAATGGTTGCCTTCAGCTTTTCACGCTCGCCAAATATTGTACAAGCAACTCCGGCAACCATTGCAAGATAAAGAGCCATTACAATTTTAACAAGTTCATCACGCAATATATGATCTTGATAATTAAGCCCAATAATGTATACACCTAAAATTGATCCTGCAATGGCACTGGCCAATACAATTGGAAAACGTGAAACTGTCGTTCCTGTTTTATTCAGCAGATCTCTTATGGCTGGTATTTGCATGACATAAAATATTTAATACAATATTATCAAAACGAGGCTTACCTTTGTTCTGGTATATGTTAACAGGAAAAATCAGAATTGATAAATGGATGTGGGCAGTGCGTTTATTCAAAACCCGAAGCCTGGCAGCAGATTATTGCGAAAAAGGAAGGGTAAAGATCAATGAGCAAGTCGTGAAAGCAAGTCGCTCAGTGAAAATCGGGGAGGTGATTGTCATTCACCTCGGACCGTTTCAGAAACAAGTAAAGGTATTGCAGCTCACGGAAAAGCGCATGAGCGCGCCGCTTGTCGTAGATTTTATAGAAGACATCACTTCTCTTGAAGAAATTGAAAAATTTCGGTTGCATAAATTAGCAGCTGCTTCTTATAATTTGCAAGGTAAAGGAAGGCCCACAAAGAAAGATAGAAGAGAGATGGATGACTTTTTTAATTTGGGGGAGGGATGGTGAGTCAATTGGAAAATTCGACACAGAAACCGCCATTGCGAGCCACTAGAACAATTGAGCTCAATTGAGAAACTCAAAGTGGCGAAGCAATCTTTTCCATGGTGAGATTGCTTCGCTCATTCTTCGTTCGCAATGACGTAAATTTTCAACATTTATTTCTCCTCCTCAATAAAAACTAAATTCTTCAAATCAGTAATTGATTTGACATTGCCAAACCGCACATGCACTTTATCCGCTTTTAATGCTTCTACAATTCCTGTCACCCTGCCATTCTTCAATCTTACCTTACTGCCTTTCTTAATTTTTAATTGATTGTACTTAAGCAACACATCGTTCTTCTCTTGTTCTTTTGCAGTAAGTTCCTTTTTGCGATTGCCGAATTGTAATTCATACTTTAGTAAAACTTCTTTCTTGCTTTTAGCTTGTTTAAACTCCTTAATAAATCGCTGCAACTGCGACTCCAGTTGCGACACCATCCGAAGTTCTTTTTGTTTTATCCTTTCATCATACTCGGACTTATTTTTTTCTTGGATGGAAATGTTCTGTCGGTATTTATCAGTCATCTGTTTCAACTGTTTTTCATTTTCACGGGCTTCTGAAAGTAATTTTGTTAATGCTGATTTTTCCTGCTCTAATTTGTTCAGTGTATGTTCCAGTTGCAAACTGTTTTTTTTAACACGGGATTTTGCTTTTCGAATTACATGAAAAGGAATACCACTTCTTTCAGCAACAACAAAGGTATATGAACTTCCGGGCTTGCCTACTTCCAATTGATAAAGCGGTGCCAGTTTCTTCGCATCAAATATCATTGAACCATTGATGATACCGGGTGTTCTGTCGGCAAGCACTTTTAAATTCATATAGTGCGTTGTGATGATGCCAAAAGATTTACGAAAGTTTAATTCTTCCAAAATGGCTTCAGCTAATGCGCCTCCCAGGTTGGGGTCTGTTCCCGTTCCGAATTCATCAATAAGAAATAAGGTGCTTTCATTAGCTTTTTGTAAAAACACTTTCATGTGTTTCAAACGAGAACTATAAGTGCTCAATTCAAATTCCAACGATTGTGAATCGCCAATATCAACCATTAATGTTTTAAAGAAGCCAAATTGACTATTCTCATCTGTCGTTACCAACAATCCACTTTGCAGCATCATCTGTAATAAACCTGCAGTCTTCATGCATACTGTTTTTCCTCCTGCATTAGGACCGCTTATCACAAGTATTCTATTGTTTTCATCAAGCTTTAATGAAAAGGGAACAGTAGGTTTACCGGAAACTTTATTATATATATATAGTAGTGGATGTTTAGCTTCACGTAAATCAATTTGAGGTTTATTCACCAGGAATGGCATGGAAGCATTCATCTGTATGCCAACATGTGCCCTTGCCGCTATGAAATCATAGTGTGAAACGTGTTGGGCGTATTGCCTGATGTTTTCTTTGTGTTTACGAAGACTGTCGGTCAACGCTTTTAAGATTTGATAAATCTCCTGTTTTTCTTCTTCTTCCAGCTCAAAAATTAAATTGTTAATAGGAATCGCCTCATCCGGTTCAATGTAGCAGGTCTTGCCTGTGGATGATATGTCATGGATTATACCTTTTGCTGACCGCTTGTGTTCTATATATATTGAGACTACTCTTCTTCCGTTTCTCCAGCTCTCCTCATTGTCAGTGAGCCAGCCATTTTTTCTGTATTTGTTTATGGTAGCATTATAAACCTGGTCGCACTCAATTCTTTTACGGCCTATTTGTTTACGCATGGTGGCTAAAGCAGGGGAAGCATTGGAATGTACATTTCCGGTGTCAGATAGTACTTTTTGTATTTCTTCTATTATTGCGGGCTCAAATGTGGTGCTTGCAATTAACCCTGACAATTCTGGATATCTGCTTTCTGCTTCTTTAAAAAACGAAAAAAGACCTTTCATCAATGTTGCAATCTTGAGTATTTGTAAAAATTGTGGAGCATGCAGCACGGAATTTCTAATGCTGAGCAATTTCAATTCTTGCGTAAGGTCAGGGTATACCTCTAAACGTAAAGACTCGCTGTTACTGATAATCTTACGGAATTCTTCAGTCTCTGCCAATATATGGGTCACCTCATCAAAGGAGGAAGTAGGCAATAGCGCCTTTGCCAGCAATTGCCCTCCCGGTCCTGCACAGGAACCTTCAACCAGTGTTTTGATCTTCTCAAATTCACTGACAAGTAAAGATTGAACTGGAAAAATTTTCATTGATTGCAAAAGTAGGTTTTCAGACGCACGTCTACGATCTTCGTTTTATTCACAAAAAGTGATTCATTGTTGATAAAGTGAAGTTTAAAGGGGCAATCAACCTATTTTTGCCTCCTGAAATAAAAACACAAAATGGCTGATATTGCTTACCTGAAGAAGTTTGCATCACAAATTAGACGTGATGTTTTGCGCATGGTCCATGCTCCCCAAAGCGGGCATCCGGGAGGTTCATTGGGTTGTGCCGATTATTTTACGGTGATGTACAATAACATACTAAAGCATCAACCTAAAAACTGGCAGATGAATGGTATCGGAGAAGATGTGTTTTTCCTATCCAATGGTCATATCTCCCCGGTCTGGTACAGCACATTGGCACGTACAAATTATTTTGAAGTGAAGGAGCTTGCCACATTTCGCAAACTAAATTCAAGATTACAAGGTCATCCTGCCACCCATGAAGGCCTTCCGGGAATCCGTGTTGCTTCAGGTTCGCTTGGACAGGGATTGTCTGTCGCATCCGGTGCTGCCTTGGCAAAAAAAGCCAACAATGATTCCAATTTGGTATATATATTAATGGGCGATGGCGAAATGGATGAAGGCCAGGTCTGGGAAGGCGCCATGTTTGCGGCGGCTAAGAAAATTGACAATTTAATAGCTGCAATCGACGTTAATGGTCAACAGATAGATGGTTCAACGAATGATGTGATGCCCTTAGGGGACTTGCATGCTAAGTGGGAAGCTTTTGGCTGGATGGTACTGGAGATGAATGGCAACGATGTTGAAGAGGTGTTAAATACATTGGAAAAAGCAAAAACACTAACAGGCAAACAGCAACCGATTGTTATTTTGATGCATACAATCATGGGTTTTGGTGTTGATTTTATGATGCACACACATAAATGGCATGGCGTAGCTCCCAATGATGAGCAACTGGCAAAGGCTTTACCTCAATTGGAAGAAACACTGGGGGATTATTAATTAATAAAATATAATCAACCGTTAAAGCTGATATATATAGGAAATTCTCGGTTAATGGGAAAGAAAAAATAATGAGGAAGCATTCTGCAATTGTTAGTAAATTACTTTTTTTTGGTTTGCTGTTTACTTCCGCTATGCTGTATGCGCAAAAGCCCAAAGCGAAAACAATAACGCGGATCTTGTTTTTATCTGATGCTTCACAAAGCATGTATGCAAGGTGGGATACCGATACTAAATATGAAATTGCAAGTAAGTTATTAGGCAATCTTGTTGACAGTCTGCAACAGGTTGATGATCTGGAACTGGCATTGCGTGTGTATGGACATACAAAAAAATATCCACCTCAGGATTGTGACGATACACGATTGGAAGTTCCTTTTGGTGTGAAGAATGGATTTCAAATTAAGAAAAGATTGAAAGCGATTTCTCCCAGCGGCACTACGCCTATTGCTAGATCGCTGGATGAATGTCAACATGATTTTCCAAATGAACCCGGGCGGAACATCATCATATTAATTACAGATGGTATTGAAGAATGTAATGGTGATCCCTGTGCCGTTTCACTGCTGTTGCAGAAGAAGGGCATTGTCCTTAAGCCATTTGTTATCGGGTTGGGAGTAAACAAAGAATTTTTAAAGCAATTTGAATGTATTGGAAATTATTTTGATGCTGCCAATGAAACAAGTTTCAATACTATTATGGGTGTAGTAATTACGCAAGCATTAAACAACACAACTGCCCAGGTCAACTTGTTGGATGTCTCAGGAAGAGCAACAGAAACAAATGTCAACATGACTTTTTACGACCGATACAGTGGTGCCATTCGTTATAATTTTATTCATACCTTCAATGCAAAAGGGGTGCCTGATACAATTCAAATCGACCCATTGGGTACCTATCGAATCGTAGTGCATACCATTCCTGCCGTAACAAAAGATAGTGTTGCACTAACAGCCGGAAAACATAATATTATCGGCATTGAAACACCACAAGGTGATTTGAATTTAAAAGTAGATGCAAATAATGATAACAAAAAGTTGTCCTGCATCATTCGTCTTCATGATAAAATGAATACCATCAACGTACAGGACTTTAATTCAAGTGAACGGTATCTTGTGGGGAAATACGATCTTGAAATTCTATCATTACCCCGTATTTATCTTGAGAATGTTGATATTGCACAGAGCAAGACCACAACAATTCAGATACCAACTCCCGGATTGGCAACATTACTCACCAACAGTCCGGGCTATGGCAGCGTTTATCTTGAAAGAGATAATAAGTTAGAGTTAATTTACACCATGCAAGAAAATACGGTAAGGGAAAATCTTGTTTTGCAGCCGGGAAGTTACCGTGTGGTATTTCGTCCGAAGAATTCACAATTGAGTCTGTATACCATCGAAAAAAGATTTACCGTAACTTCGGGCAACAGCACTTCAGTAGTAATCAATTAGTATATATATAATTTTAAAATGAAGAAATATACATTTACAGAGAAGAAAGATACACGTTCAGGATTTGGTGCCGGGTTATTGGAGCTGGGAAGAACGAACAAAGAGGTGGTGGCCTTATGCGCTGATTTAACAGGCTCCTTAAAGATGGATGCATTTCAGAAGGAATTTCCTGAACGGTTCATTCAAGTTGGCATTGCTGAAGCAAATATGATGGGCATTGCGGCCGGATTAACGATTGGCGGAAAAATTCCATTCACGGGAACTTTTGCTAACTTCAGCACCGGACGAGTGTATGATCAAATCAGGCAATCCATTGCTTACTCACATAAAAATGTAAAGATCTGTGCATCGCATGCTGGTGTTACATTGGGCGAAGACGGCGCCACACATCAAATATTGGAAGATATTGGCATGATGCGTATGCTGCCAAATATGGTGGTGATCAATCCTTGCGATTATAATCAAACTAAAGCGGCAACTATTGCCATTGCAAAACATAATGGTCCGGTTTATTTGCGTTTTGGTCGTCCTGCCATTCCTGTTTTTACATCACCTGATCAACAATTTGAAATCGGTAAAGCTGTAATGATGAATGAAGGGACTGATGTAACAATTATTGCTACAGGTCATCTTGTTTGGGAAGCAATATTAGCGGGTGAAATTTTAAGTCAGAAGGGAATTGATGTGGAGATCATAAATATTCACACCATAAAACCATTGGATGAGGAAGCGATATTAAAATCAATCAGAAAAACACGTTGCCTTGTTACTGCTGAAGAACATCAGCGCAATGGCGGATTAGGAGATGCTGTTGCACAATATCTGTCACGCACTTTACCAACACCGCAGGAATTTGTTGCCGTTAATGACTCCTTCGGCGAAAGTGGAACACCCGATCAATTGATGAAAAAATATGGTTTGGACTCCACTAATATTGTATCGGCTGTTGAGAAAGTGATGGCGCGTAAGACGATGGAGTTGGCGTAACTTCAAATAACAGGAATTAATTCCTGTTTTATATCAAATTAAACGTCAATTGATCTTGACGTTCTTACGATCTATTTAATTTTAACCAGAATTATGATACTTCATAGTACAGGAATTAATTCCTGTCCTTGTCAGAGGTTGACGTCCCCGCCAACCTCTTTTCTGATTGTAGTTAATACTTTGTATGCTATTAAACCATTAGAACTTATCATGGTCTTAATTCACAAATAATCCACATTTTAGTGAACAGCACTGACTGTATGATTGAATACAGCGATATAGAATTATTGCAGCAGTTCCGCATCGAAGGGAGCAGGCATGATGCTTTTACGAAAATCGTACAGAAATACCAGAAGAAATTATATTATCAAATCAGGAAGATGGTCATCGATCATGATGATGCCAACGACCTATTGCAAAACACCTTTGTGAAAGTGTGGAACAGCCTCAATAAATTCAGGGAAGACAGCCAACTATATACCTGGATGTACCGTATTGCTACCAATGAATCTCTAACCTTCCTCAAGCAAAAAAGCAAGAATCGTATGCATCGGATCGATGATGTAGCACAAGAGCTCCATGATAAGACGGGCAACAGTGAGTATTTCAATGCCGATCAGTTGCAGTTGAAATTACAACAGGCTATAGTTTCGTTACCTCCTAAACAGCAAAAAGTGTTTACTATGCGTTATTACGACAGGATGAAATATGAAGAGATGTCGGAACAGTTGGGAACCAGTGTTGGCGCCCTGAAAGCTTCTTACCACCATGCCGTAGCCAAGGTGGAGAAATATATCACAGGGCATTAAACCTTTTTCATGATTTTATATCGAAACAACAATGAAAGATTACAATATAAATGATAAAGAATGGGACGATGAGCTGAAAGGCACTCCCACCCTGCGTAAAGCCGCCGAGGAAAAGGAGTTTGAGGTGCCTGAAGGGTATTTCGATAATCTTAGCGACAGTATTATGGATAAGATTGAGGCCAATGAGTTACATGGCTCAAAAGAAGCGGTTGTTCGTCCTTTATTTACTGTTAAAAAGTGGCTAATTCCTTCAATGGCAGTAGCAGCAATAGTTCTGGCTTTTTTGATTTTTGGAAAATTAAATAAGCCGGAAAATAAAAGGGAAGTAGCCATTGATGCTGATGAACTATATAATTCAGAACTTTTAGAGAATCTTGACGAAAGCCAATTGGTTGATGCATTGGCAGCGTTAACAGTGGATACAGCGTCAACTAAAACCGGGGAGTTCGAAAAATACCTCTTAGAATCTTCCACTGATGATGCATTGATCAACGACCTTTGATTCACACAAAAAATAATAACAAACAAATATTATATTTAAATCAACATGAAAAAATTGAAAATTACCTTCTCTTTAATACTCTTTTTATTTACCGGTGTTCTATTGGCACAACCTCAGCAAAAGCGGCAAAACATGGGTGATCACAAGGAGAATATTGAATCCATGAAGATTGGATTCCTGACCCAAAAATTAGATCTCACACCGGATGAAGCCAAACGTTTTTGGCCAGTGTACAATGGTTATGCTGATGAGCTCAAAAAAATGCGTGGCGACCGCAGAGACCGCATGCGTGATGCACGTGAGGGTTTTGATAAGATGAACGATAAAGACGTAGAGAAAATGATTGATGGCGAAATGGTTTTCAAACAACAGGAATTGGATGTGATGAAAAAATATAACAGCCAGTTTAAAGAAGTTTTACCCATGAAAAAAGTTGCATTATTATATAAAGCAGAAGAAGATTTTAAGAGAGAGCTGATTGAAAGGATTAAAGAAAGAAGACAGGGAGACCCGGATGGAGGACGACCATAAACAATAAAAACGGGGCTTTATGCCCCGTTTTTTTATAAAAATATTTCTTAAAAAATTCTTACTTATCGTTTTTTTCTTTCATCCCCTTCAACACATCCTGCGTAATTTCCAAAGAATCATTCGCCAGTAAAATGCCACTGCCACGTTGATAACTCATGATATAATCATATCCATGTGAACGGTTATAATCTTTTAAGTAACTAATAAGGTTTTTATGGATACTGTCCTGCATACTTTCTTGTTCTGCAGAAAGGTTCTTTAACAAATCATCACGAAGTTTTTCAAGTTCCTGCTGCTTGCGCATAAAGCCTTCGTATGCTTGTTGCGCCTGCGCTTCCGGCATGGAAGCAGCCTGTTGTTCAAATTGTGCATACTCCTGTTTCAAACCTTTATCTCTTGCCTGCAGTATACGCTCTAAACTATCACGCTTATTATTAAATGTTTTTTCCATTTTTTTCATCAATGGATAATTGTCCAGCAATGAATCAGAACTAAGATATACAATTCGTGCTTCTTTCTTAGAGGTATTGGAAACTACCTGTACAGCAGGTTTTTCACTGTAAACTTTAACAAACAGAAATAAAACAGCAATTACTAATATTGCATTTAAGAGGAGGGAGATGTTTTTCATAGTTGAATTGAATGATTGATGATGATATAATAAATGTAAAATGTAAAATAATAAATGCAAAATGTAAAAGGTTTGATTTGATTAACTTAATCAATGAAATTGCTCTTTATAATAAAGCATCCTGTTTCGAATAAACAACTTCAAACCTTTTTAAACTTTAAACGCTAAACCCAAAACCTTTGCTCCGAACACCGAACACCCGACTCCCAACTATTCATATGTACCCGGCAACCCTATACATCACCATCCCCATCCATTCATGCAGCATTACATCCCAGCTTGTGAGGTTATCGCTATCCGGTTTGATTAATTTATCAAGCGTATAAATACCGATACCAGCTCGTCCATCTACTGAATAGGGGTCCAAATTTAATCCCACTTTTTTAAAGCAGGCTAATGAGCGAATCATATGCGTTCCTGATGTAATGAGAAGGAATTTTTGCCCATATTTTCCCGTTTGAAGAATTTTCGCAGATTCAATTGCATTTTCTCTCGTATTCCTGGAAGTTTTTTCAATGATGATATCACTGTCAGGAACACAGGATTTTTTTAATACTTCAGCCAGGTAAATTGCTTCACGCCATTCGGGGAATGAAATATATCCCGACCCTCCGGAAAGTAATATTTTCTTAACTTTTTTTTCCTGGTACAGTTCAATAGCCTGTAATAGCCGGTCAACACTATTTCCATAAACAACTCTGTTGGTATTGGAATCAAAATACCGCATGCATCCCCCTAAAACCACAGCTACATCATAGGGTTCGGTAATTTTGGTGGAATCAAAGGGAGGTATTTCCCACCAAAGCAGAAACCTATTCGTAATCCATGGGTTGGAAAAAATAACGAGAAGGAGGATACTGGAAACAAGGAATCGCTTCTTGAGCAGTGGTTTCTTTAAAAATAGCGCCAATGCCAGGCAAGCCAGCACCCAGAAAACCGGATTGGTAATAAAATCGAATATTTTGGAGAGCAGAAAGAACATCTGATTGTCGGTTGCGGGAGGAATGAACAGGCTTTTGGATAGCCGTTTTAGAAATTTTTCAAAACTAGTGATAGCGACTATACGACATCGCTTTTTGAAAGCCATATTATGCACACTTGACTATTAATAGCTATTAAATTATATTTGGGTCGGGATTCACCATTTTCAATTGGCTAAACTTCCATCGTAAACATAAATTATTGATCTGATCTACTATGAAACTTCTTGCTATTTATAACCTTAAAGGTGGTGTTGGAAAAACGGCAGCCACTGTAAACCTTGCCTATCTAGCTGCCGCTGAGGGGCGAAAGACTTTACTCATTGATATGGATCCTCAAGGAGCAAGTAGCTTTTATTTGGGAGTGAAAGGAGATGTAGGTGCCGATAATGTGAAAAGAATGGTGAAGGGCAGTTTCGATATTGCCGATAATATCTATGAAACCGGATATGAGAACTTAGATATTTTACCCTCCGATACTGACTATCGTAAAATCGAACTATTCCTTAACGATATGAAAGACGCCAGTCGTTGGCTTAGTGATTTCGTTCGTCCAATTAAAAAGGATTATGACCTTGTAATCCTGGATTGCCCGCCCAATATCACCTTATTGACTGAAAATATTTTCAGGAATGCAGATTATATATTGGTTCCAGTAGTTCCAACCATTTTAACTGTTCGCACCTATGAACAGATTGTGGATTATTTTTCCACTTACCGTTTGAACAAGGACAAGCTCATTCCATTCTTCAGCATGTATGAGCGCCGTAAAAAAATGCACAATGAAATCATCCGCAGCTTTGCCAGGAAATTTAGAGAAACAATCAGCGTGCTCATTCCCTATAGTGCTGAAGTGGAAAAAATGGGCATCTATCGTGCCCCATTAACCGCTAAACGCCCCAGTGAAGAAGCCAGTAAGGCTTATGTAAAATTGTGGAAAGGATTGAAAAAGAAAATGGGATGGAGCTAGAGTTAATTCGACAATTTAAATTCCGATAGTTATCCGGATCGTTAATTTGAAAATGAGAAATTCCCTGGCCAAAGGTGATGTGGTTTTGGCCAATTAGCATTTAATTTTCTTTGCGTCACTTTGCCTGATTTTCTCAGCGCTCTTTGCGGTTAAAAACTACATTTGAATAGGAGTCAATTTATGCTGCAATAAGGAATTCCCTATCATTTCCACATTTCAGTTATTTTTGCTTACTAATTAAGGATTTCCATGAATAACCCAGCACCATATCAATCCAAGAATAAAATCCGCATTGTTACCGCCGCCTCCCTTTTTGATGGACATGATGCTTCCATCAATATCATGCGTCGAATCATTCAGGGTAGTGGGGCAGAAGTAATTCATTTGGGTCACGACAGAAGTGTGATTGAAGTAGTGAACTGTGCCATCCAGGAAGATGCCAATGCCATTGCACTTACCAGTTACCAAGGCGGACATTTGGAGTATTTCAAATACATGTTTGATTTACTCAAGGAAAGAGGTTGCGGCCATATTAAAATATTTGGAGGTGGTGGAGGCACTATTTTACCTGATGAAATAAAACAATTACAAGCCTATGGTATCACTCGCGTTTATCATCCTGATGATGGACGAACCATGGGATTGCAAGGAATGATCAATGATATGCTGCAGAAATGTGATTTTGCAACAGGCGTTAACTTAAACGGAGAAGTTAAAAAATTAGACAGCAAAGCGCATTATGCCATTGCCAGACTTATTTCCTGTGCAGAAAACAATCCCGCAGAATTTGCAGGCTATCATACTGAAATAAAGAAAGCTGCAGATACAAGCAAGGCACCTGTTTTAGGAATTACAGGCACAGGAGGTTCAGGTAAATCTTCTCTTGTTGACGAATTGGTAAGAAGGTTCCTCCTCGATTTTAAAGACCGAACTATTGCCATCATTTCTGTTGATCCTTCAAAGCGCAAAACAGGCGGTGCATTATTGGGCGATCGGATCCGTATGAATGCCATCAACAACGATCGTGTATATATGCGTTCGTTGGCAACACGTCAAAGCAACTTGGCGCTTTCTAAGTATGTGCGTGAGGCAGTTGAAATTGTAAAAGCAGCACATTTTGATCTAATTATTCTGGAGACTTCAGGAATAGGGCAAAGTGATACGGAGATCACCGATCACAGCAATATGAGTTTGTATGTAATGACACCTGAATATGGTGCAGCAACACAACTCGAAAAAATTGACATGCTTGATTTTGCTGATGTCATTGCATTGAACAAATTCGATAAGCGCGGTGCTTTGGATGCATTACGTGATGTAAAAAAACAATATAAACGCAATCATCAATTGTGGGAAGCGAATGAAGATTCCCTTCCTGTATTTGGTACCATTGCATCACAATTCAACGATCCCGGCATGAACCGTCTGTATAAAACGGTGATGGATAAACTGGTGGAGAAAACAGGTGTTGATATGAAGAGTGATTTTCATATCACCGATGAAATGTCGGAGAAGATATATATAATTCCTCCTCAACGCATACGTTATCTTGCAGAAATATCAGAGAACAACAGGTCCTATAATAAGTGGGTAGAAGAGCAAAGTAAAATCGCGCAGCAACTTTATTCTATCACGGAAACCATTAAACATTTAGAAGAAACAAAGCAAGATAAACTAATTTCCGAACTCCGAACTCACTACTCCGAATTGGAAAGAAGGTTTGATGGTATGAATAAAAAACTTGTTGAAGAGTTACCTGCTAAAGCGAAATTATACCAGGAAGATTTTTACAGTTTTAAAGTGCGTGATAAGGAATTGAAATTGCAAACATATTCTGAATCGCTAAGCCATACGCGAATTCCCAAAGTGGCTTTTCCCAAATATAAAGCCTGGGGAGATCAGTTGAAATGGTTGCTCGAAGAAAATGTTCCGGGTGAATTTCCATTTACCGCCGGCGTATTCCGTTTCAAAAGAGAAGGAGAAGATCCCACAAGGATGTTTGCAGGTGAAGGCGGACCTGAAAGAACGAACAAGCGTTTTCATTATGTTTCCTTGGGAATGCCTGCACATCGTCTTTCCACGGCCTTCGATTCTGTAACATTGTACGGACATGATCCGGATTATCGTCCTGATATTTTTGGCAAGATCGGCAACAGTGGTGTTAGCATCTGCTGTCTCGATGATGCTAAGAAATTGTATAGCGGATTCAATCTCGTTGACCCTATGACATCAGTGAGCATGACTATTAATGGTCCTGCTGCAATGTTAACCGGTTTTTTTATGAATGCTGCTATCGACCAGCAATGTGAAATATATATAAAGCAAAATGGGCTTGAAAAAGATGTTAAGGATAAAATTGCAACCATCTTTAAAAAGAAAGGCACTATCCAGCCAAAATATACCGGTGAATTACCAAAAGGAAATGATGGTCTTGGATTGATGTTGTTGGGTGTTACCGGCGATCAGGTTCTGGCGGCTGATATATATAGTAAGATCAAAGCGCAAACATTGGCATCGGTCCGGGGAACAGTACAGGCTGATATTTTAAAGGAAGACCAGGCGCAAAACACGTGTATCTTTTCTACTGAGTTTGCATTGCGTTTAATGGGCGATATGCAGGATTATTTCATTCGACAAAACATTAGAAATTTCTATTCAGTTTCGATTTCCGGCTATCATATTGCTGAAGCAGGAGCAAACCCAATCACACAATTGGCATTTACATTGGCCAATGGTTTTACTTATGTGGAGTATTATGCCAGTCGTGGAATGGACATCAATCAATTTGCTCCCAACCTGAGCTTCTTCTTCAGCAATGGCATCGACCCTGAGTATGCCGTTATTGGCAGGGTGGCAAGGAGAATATGGGCCAAAGCAATGAAGTTGAAATATGGTGCAAATGAGCGTTCACAAATGTTGAAATATCATATTCAGACATCAGGTCGCTCTTTGCATGCACAGGAAATCGATTTCAATGATATCCGCACTACTTTGCAAGCATTATATGCTATTTATGACAACTGTAATTCATTGCATACAAATGCGTATGATGAAGCCATTACAACGCCAACAGAAGGTAGTGTAAGAAGGGCAATGGCTATTCAACTTATTATTAACCGTGAGTTAGGGTTGGCAAAAAATGAAAATCCTATGCAAGGGTCATTTATTATTGAAGAGTTAACGGATTTAGTGGAGGAAGCCGTGTTAACAGAGTTCGATCGTATCACAGAACGTGGAGGCGTTTTAGGGGCGATGGAAACAATGTACCAGCGTGGAAAAATACAGGAGGAGAGTTTGTATTACGAAACTTTAAAACATACCGGTGAATATCCGATAGTTGGGGTGAATACATTTTTATCGAGCAGCGGTTCTCCTACGATTGTTCCTGCCGAAGTTATTCGTGCTACTGAAGAGGAAAAAGAGCAGCAAATCCAAACATTGAAAAATCTGCATACACAACATGCTGATTTGACACCCGGTTTATTGCGTGATCTTCAGCTTAGTGCCATTCAAAACAAGAATATGTTTGAAACCATGATGGAGGCGTCTAAATATTGCTCTTTGGGGCAGATAACTTCTGCTCTTTTTGAAGTTGGTGGTCAGTACCGTCGTAACATGTAAAAAATGCGAAGGAATCTTCGCTGATTAGGGAATTCGTAGCTGAAAGCTACGAATAGCAGTGGAGGAGAATCCTGTTCAGTATCGAAAATGCCTGTTTAAACACCTATTTTCCCTTGTTAGCGTAATAAATCTTTTTTTTTCCTGCTTATTGATGTACTTTTGAGCCGTACTCGGAAGCAATAAAAGCCAAAATATATTATTCCGGATAAAGCCAAAGTCGATATTTGGAATAAGTAACTTTGCAGTACGAAAAATAGTAAGATTTTTTTTAGTGGTAATCGTGGTTGGTTACGAGGGGGCTTTCGAGTCCCCTCTTTTTTTATTCAAAATTCAAAAACTTTTTTATTTTTACGCTTGGCATTTTCTAACCGGTGCCATTCATGTTTCTTAATCAATCGCCAGTCTTCCGACTGTTGCTGCCATTCCTTTTTGGAGTAGTAGCAATGATCTGTTACCCGTTTCCTGTTATTTATGCAGTGGCACTTTTTATTGTGCTGCTTGCATGCTACATCATCTTTCAATTTATTCCTGCAATTGCTGCTTCCTTTAAATTAAGGTGGCTGATCGGAAGCACGATCAATGGCCTTTTTTTTCTAGCGGGATGCTATATTACCTGGATGAATGCTGACCTTTCCAATAATTTGCATTTCAGTTATTCATCCGGACATCTTTACACCGCCACTGTATCTGAACCTCCGGTTTATAAGGAGAAGACAGTAAAGGTAATTGCCGATGTAAAATCTGTTAAGGAAAGAGATCAGCTATCGAATTGCACAGGTAAGTTATTGATATATATTCCAAATAAGGGTGATGTAAAACTTCAGTATGGCGATTGTTTTCTTTTTTCGGCAAAAACACAAAGAATAGCACCACCTAAAAACCCTGAAGAATTTGATTATGCCCGTTATCTTTCCTTTCACAATATTTATCATCAGGCATACCTGCAATCCAACAAATACAGCAGTCTTAATTCGCAAAACAAAAATGTTTTTTATGATGCTTCTTATCAATTAAGGGCATACCTCGTAAACATTCTTAAAAAGACCATACTTGAAAAAGAAATATACAGTGTTGGATCAGCATTGTTGGTAGGATTTGAAGATGATCTGGAAAGCCCTTTGATGAATGCCTACGCAACATCGGGAACATTACATGTGCTGTCTGTCTCAGGAATGCATGTGGCAGTGATATTCAAAGTACTGGAATGGTTGCTCCGTTTCCTTCTAAAAAGAAAAGGAGGGAGGCACTTCTATTTTGTAGTGATATTAAGTTTTATTTGGTTCTATGCATTTCTTACAGGTTTGTCACCATCGGTGTTGCGTGCAGCAATGATGTTGACTTTTGTAATTGTGGGAAAATGGTCAGGACGAAACACTGGTGTGTTGAATACGCTTGCTGTTTCCTGTTTTCTTTTGGTAATATATAATCCGTTTTTAATAACAGAAGTTGGGTTTCAGCTTTCTTTCCTGGCAGTTTTTGGAATTGTGTTTTTGCATCCATTGTTATTTCGTTTGTATGAGCCACCCAACAGTTTTCTGCATGCTGTATGGAGTATTGTTTCCGTTTCCTTATGTGCCCAGTTAATCACTTTTCCATTAGGTATATTTTACTTTCATCAATTTCCCAACTTTTTTCTTGTTGCCAATTTATTAGTGATCCCGGCAACAACAGCTGCTATTTATGCCTGTATAGCATTGGTGGTATTATACCAAGTTCCGATCTTAGGAATGGTAATCTCAAAGTTCTGTTATGCTTGTATCTGGTTCTCCAACGAAACAGTCAAGATGATTGATCGAATGCCACACGCTGTTATCAATACTATTTCTATCAGCTTGATGGAAATGATTCTTATCTATTTCATAATTATTTTTGGATTATGGTATTTATTGCAGAAACAATGGGTACATCTTTTACAGTTCCTGATACTCCTGATTTTTTTTCAAGTATTGCAACTATTGGAAAACATTTCATTCAGTCGGCAGAAAATAATGGTAGTGTATGCATTGAAAAAACACCATGCAATTGGCTTCATTGAAAGTCATCATTGCTATTTGATTGCTGATAAAAAGCTGCAAGAGGATAAAAACACCATACAATTCCATTTGGCGCAGCATTGGTGGAAACAAGGGGTTGAAAAAACATCATACATTTCCGGCAATTTTATTGATACATCGATTCTCATAAGAAGTAATGTGATACTATTCAATAATTATAGGGTTGTTATAGTCGACAGCCTTTATGCCTTACAGCTTAAACAAAAAAACATAGCAAGTCCTTTTAAAGTTGATTTCCTTGTGCTTTCAGGAAATCCATCGATCAATCTGAAAAAACTGAACAGTTGCTTTCAGTATAAAAAATTAATCATTGATGATTCAAACAAGTATTATAAAGTTAAAAGTTGGGCAAGGGAAGCAATCAATTTGAAAATCGATTATTATTCCGTTGATGAAAACGGTGCATTTATTCAATCATTGTAAAAATATTTTAAATCCATTCAGATAATTTAAAAGTATCTTTTTGACGGACACCTTTTTCTGTAACCTGTAAGGAACAACATTCATTAACGGCATCGTGTTCAAAAAATAAGGTGTAATCATTGGCCGCAGCTTTTTGAAGGAACAATGATTTTTCTTCCATGGTTATTAGCGGACGGGTGTCATAACCCATCACATAAGGCAGTGGAATATGTGCTACCGATGGTAATAAATCTGCCATATAAACCAGCGTTTTGTCTTTGTATTTGACATGAGGAATCATCATGCCATCGGTATGTCCATTTGCATATGAAATGGAAAATCCTGGATATAATTGAGCACCTTCATGCGTAAATTTTAACTGGCCGCTTTCCTTAATTGGTAATATGTTTTCCTTGAGAAAGCTGGCTTTTTCACGCACATTGGGTTCGGTTGCCCATTTCCAATGTGCCTCATTACTCCAGTAAATGGCATTCTTAAATGCCGGTTCATAAATGGCCTTTTCCTTGTTGAATTGAATACT
>JANOXC010000078.1:0-9307 GCA_031418215.1 Bacteroidota bacterium | reverse complement strand
CGTCAGGCTGTGAAAAAACCGGGTAGATAAAAAACACTTTTCAAAAAATAAGTGTATAAAAAGATATGGCAACAATACAATCCCTTTAGAAGGGTTATGTTTTGAGGCTACCTTGTTGGTTCCAAAAAAACGAATGCCTGTAATTCGCTTTAAACAAGTCTGTTTTAAGTAAAGACAAGATTATCTTTCGATAATCAGGTTTCCATTTTTTGAGTTTGATCAGAAAGTCATCAAAGCCTAAAATGTTTATCACTCTTTTAAAATTATAAACGGTCATGATGAGTGCCATTTCACCGTTTACTTTTTTGAGACTTGTGAGGTTGGTGTGGTTGTAGCCCCATTTTCGTTTGATGGTTCCAAAAATGTGTTCGTTAATTTCTTGCCGCTTGCGGTATAAATCCCAGTTAGCTTTGTAGTGTTTGGCATTTTGCTCTGCGGCTGCAGCAAACTCGCTACGCTCAATAAAACGGCCTCGCTTGGTTTGTGCTGTACACAGTGTTTTTACAGCACACGTGGCACAGGCCCTAGTATGAAATTTGCGGTAACGGTAAGGGGTGCTGCGTGCGGTTTTTGTTTTGGTGTACCAGGTACCATTGGTATGCAGGGTTGCATTTTCCGGACAGGTGTAAGTATCTTCTGCTTTGTTGTAAATAAATTTATCTGTGAGGTAATCGGTTGTAGTTCCTTTATCGTTGCTGTTAACCATTTCGGGAGTGGCTACCAGCGTGGTGATGTTATTGTCTATGCACGTTTGCAAATGGCGGCTGTTGTAAAAACCTTTATCGGCTAGTAGTGTAAAGTTATCTGCACTCAAATTATCTTTTGCCTCTAATGCTATTGGGCCAAGTGCATTGCGGTCGTTACGGTTAATGGTATGTGTGGCCACCACTAATTTGTGCTGGCTATCAACGGCCGTTTCCACATTGTAACTTACTTCCACTACCTGCCCTTGCACCAGCAATGCCCGTGCATCGGAATCTGTTGTGCTTACCTGCGGTTCTCCCGTAGTAGCAAGCAATGCCCCTAAGGCTTCATACTTAATTTTATTCTCTTTTAAGTGCTTAATTTTTTCCTCAATGTGATGTACCTTTTCAAGGCTTTCTGTTTTATCCAACGAATCTAGGGCGTTTAAATAATCAGCTGTTTTATTTTCTATATACGTTAAATGCCTCTTTATTTTGTTAGGGCTGTAATTATTTTTCTTGCTGTTGTGTGCCCGTACTTTTGTACCATCAATGGCAACGACTGCTCCACTAACAAGCGATGCATCTTTTAAAAACAAAACAAAAAGTTTAAACGTATTGCGAAGGGCCGTGGGGTTATCTTTTCGAAAATCGGCAATGGAATGATAGTTGGGCTTTATTTGTCCTAGTAACCACTGTAACTCTGTATTGCGCAAGCACTCCTTTTCTAACCTGCGGCTGGAGCGAATGCCATTGAGGTATCCATAAAAATAAAGTTTAAGAAACACCGTAGATTCAAAAGCCGGTCGGCCCTCTTTGTTTAAAATGGAAACATTAAATTTTAGTTGGGCTAAATCTAAATGATCGACAAATGCATCAATCAGTCGAACTGGATTATCGGGAGCTACACCGTCTTCCAAACTGCTAAATGTTACTTGAGATCTGTTTTGCGGTTGTATAAATTGCATGCCATAAATATGACAATGTTCTCTCTTACATTGCTAGCTATTTGCTATTTTTACCACTATATTCTTAACAATGTTGATGACTATGATGAATAAGGTTTTTTCACAGTCTGTCGTTAGTGGCAAGTTTAACGCACAGCACAAACAGTACATACTTCTTGACAGTTTGAAAATACTATTATTGCAAAATAAAAGTGGAGCCAGCAACCACTAAAATAAACGGGGTGATAACCAAAAGCCAATAGCATAGGAAAACAATTTAATACAAATACAAAATGAAAAAAAAATTACTAATTCAAACTAAAATCATCGCGGTTGCTTTAATGCTATGCTTATGCGCTACTATGGGCAAATCACAAACGGTAACGATACCTGATGCTAATTTGGTCAATTATTTACAATCTATCATACCCTCAGCAATGAATGGTAACCAAATGGATACTAGTAGCACAGCCGTTACCACATTAACTACTATAAATGTTGATGGTTTAGGAATTGCTGACTTAACCGGCATCCAATACTTCGATGCACTCATGGTTTTGATCTGCAAACATAATAATATAACGAGCATTCCAACTTTGCCGACTTCACTCACAAATTTAACTTGTCTTGATAATTTGCTAACTATGCTGCCTTCTCTGCCAGCTTCACTTCAAATTTTAGATTGCCATGAAAATCAGATAACGAGTCTTCCTACATTGCCCCCTTCACTCACACTCCTAAATTGTCGTACAAATTCTTTAACGAGCCTTCCTGTTTTACCAACTTCGCTTAGTTATTTAAGTTGCACTTTTAATAACATACTTTGCTTTCCGGTTTTTCCGAGCAGTATTACTACTTGGTTTGTAAATAATAATCCTTTTACGTGCCTGCCAAATTATATTGCAGCTATGGGTTCTGATACAACAATTTATCCGCTCTGTAGCCCTGGCAATCCCAATGGATGTCCTGTTGTAACTGGAATAAACGAGCAAGCTGGAAATAGTGAAGAGTTGAGCATTTACCCCAACCCAACCAATGGAAAGATTAAAATTACAATAGGCAGTGAGAGTGTAGTTGAAATTTACAATGTGTTTGGAAAAATAATTTACTCATCAACAAATAATAAACATCAAACATTAACCGAAATAGACCTTACCAAATTGCAGAAAGGAATTTATTTTGTAAATACTTATGACGGAAAAAAAATTAAGACAGATAAAATCGTGATTCAGTAACAACCTTTTATCAATGGCAGAAGAGCAAACCTGCCCATAATCGAGTAGCCCGCCCTACGCAAGATTACGTAGGGGGTGGCTCTCACACCACTGTTCATGCGGGTCACGCATACAGCCCTGCCTGACTGGCAGACAAAGGGTTCGTTAAGTTGTGGCGCAACTTTTAAGTAATGATCGAGTAATGGTTCATAACCTCTCGATGCTAAACGTTTCAATGTAATCGTAGTTCCCAGTTGACTTGTCCTGAAATAGGTTTACACTAAACCGTGTAAAAATGGACATGAAAAATCAAAAAAGGATCATTCAAAAAAAAGGAAAGAGTGTTTTTCTTCAGCGCTCTACTTCTTCATAGCAAATTTTGTTTCAAAATAAAGCTTAAAAAGTACGTTTTTACAACTCTCCTTCCGTTTCAAATACAATTTAACCCTGTTCAATAAGAAAAAACCACTTAACTCATTTCTTTACTTACCTTTGACTCGTTGAAAAAATTCGCTGCCATATTCCTTCTTTTCGTATATTTTTTTTCTGCAACAGATTTAAAAGAGTTGCTGAAAGTTGAAGTGGTCTTTGAGCATTTGCATGAACATCAAAAAGATGATAGTTCTGTTTCGTTGTATCAGTTTCTTGTGATGCACTACGTAACAGACGACCATAACGACAAGGACAATGAACGTGATAAACAACTTCCATTTAAATCGCACGATACCTGCATTTCAAATATTTTTTTTATTTCCATTTCATGCCAGTTATCATCTACTAATTTTCAAACTTTTGGAATAGAGGGAAATGATTTTTTTCCGGGTAACGACTCTTTCGTTATTACAAGTTTTCATGCAATCGTTTGGCACCCTCCTCAATTTTCTTAACCATCATTTTGTTTCTTTCTAAAAATATTGTGGTTTTTGAATGCTATTAATAGTAGCGTTCCGCATCTTTTAACGAATGAATGTTTTCATTCATAAAATCTTAGCGCACTTTTAGTATTAAAGAAACAAAACTACTCCTGCTATTATTATTCAAAAACAAAATTTAATTATTAATCGTAATTTATTAAGCGATTTAAAAAAATAAGTAGAATGAAAATCAATATTTATTTAATAGCACTCATCATTATCATTGATTTTGTATCAGAAGCACAAATAGTAAATCCCAACTGGAAATACCTTAGAACCACCAATACAGGCATTGGTGGCGATTACTCATTTGTAACCGAAGCCGACCATTGCGGAAATATCTGGACTGGTGGTTACCTTCCATTTCATGCGCAGGGAAGTCTTGTTCGTTTTAACGATACCACATGGACTTCCTGGAGCAACTTTGAAGGATACATTCCCGGCTCGATTGTAACCGCTATTGCATTTGATAATAATGATGGTGTATGGGTAGGTTGCGATGAAAATCAAAATTTTAATTTGCATGGCGGTGTGGCGCATTTTGACGGAACAACCTGGCAGATGTGGAATGCTACCAATTCACCTTTAACAAATGATTATGTTGAAGGAATAGTGGTGGACCACAACAACAATGTGTGGATTACTTTTTACAATAACCAAACAGGTGCTGGCGGCGTTGCAAAATACAATGGCTCAATCTGGACAGTTTACACACCAGCAAATTCAGGATTGCAAACCACCGAAGTAAAAGACATTGATGTGGATGCACAAAATAATATTTGGATTGGGTGCAACTTAGGTTTGATAAAATTTGACGGACTTAACTGGATACTTTTTACCGATGCTAATTCAGGATTGTCTCCCAACAATGGAGTTAAAGATGTAGAAGTGGATGAAGTCACAAACAAGGTTTATGTAGTAACGGTTTTTTCAGTTGACATTTATGATAACGGAACATGGACACACATCAACAGCTCAAATTCACCAATAGTAACAGGCAATTTAGTCGAGGTTGATGCACATGGAGATACCGTTATAGTTGGTTTGTCTGGCGGCACTTCCGGCTGCTGGATTTTTGATGGAACTTCGTGGACAACACATATTGCACCGGGGGCAGTGTATGATGTTCGCATTGGTTATGATGGAAAATACTGGATGTGTGGAATTGGTTTTTTAGAAAAATTTGATGGCACAAGCTGGACAACTTATGATAAATTCAATACAGGTTTACCGGCAATGCAAAACAACGATGTATTTATTGATAGCAGAAACCGTGCATGGTTTGCAAGCAATCTAAATGGCGGTATAAGCATGTTCGATTGTCCAAATTGGGAGAGTTATGGGCCTTACAATCGCAATCACTATCCTCAGCCAATTACTTACACCGGCTCTGGTGTGGGTGTTACTGAAGATAGCTATGGCGACATATGGATGCTCTATGATGGAGTACAAGGTGGTGTAGTTCAAATACCAAATGGCGATGTACATAATTCGGCAGCATGGGTAGTATGGAATAATGTGAATGCCGGTTTAAATTTAGGGTCCACTACACGCATTTGTGCAGATAAAACCGGAAATGTGTGGGTAGGCTATAGATATGCTACAACGGTATCAAGATATAATCATGCAACCAATTCCTGGACGGGCAATTTTAACATATCGCAGATTGGCGGTGTCCTGGACATTCATTCCATTCGTGTGGATGATTCAAATAATGTATGGGTCTGTGGAGCCTCAGGGCTTGCAAAATTCGACCAAACTAACTGGACATTTTTTACTTCTCTAAATACACCCATGCAAGCAGGCAATGTACTTGATATTGCATTCGACAGTTTAGGAAACAAATGGATAGCAACAGAACATGGGTTATATAAATATGATAACACAAACTGGACATTATTCGACCACAACAACACACCTATGTTTGGTGATTGGGTAAGCACCCTCCTGTTTGATGCAAATGGACTGTTATACATTCATGCAGAAGACGCTGTCTTTCCAGGTCCTCAAGGCATACTTTCTTTTGATGGTACAACATGGTTAACATACACCACCACCAATTCGGGATTACCGGAAGAATTTGTAGAACGAATGGCATTGGATACCCTTGGTAATGTATGGATAACAACATTCGGAAATGGAACTGCAATTTTTAATCCTACAGGAGTAGTTGGATATAGTTGCTTAGATAAAAGTTTGCAAATGTGTACCACGCCTACTGCTATAAATGAAAATAATTATACAAGGGGAAATGATATTGCCGTTTACCCAAATCCATTTCAATCAACAACAACATTAGAATTTAATTTATCTGAAACAAAAAATGTTTCTGTTTCAATTGTTGATGTTGTTGGAAGAGAAGTAAAATCAATTCCAACCAAAAACCTACAATCAGGAAAAAATAAAATCAATCTCAATTTATCTGAATTGAAAAGCGGAATTTATTTCTGCAAAATATTTTTAAAAGAAGATATTCAAGCTATTAAACTTATTAAAAATTAAACAAAATGAAAAAGATAATTTTTGGAATCCTGATTTGCAATGCATCATTCCTGATTGCACAGGCGCAAACTCCCGAATGGTATTTCATGCGAGCTGATAAATCTGGTATTGCAGGTGATTATCACCAGGTGGTAACTACTGATTGCAATGGCGATGTTTGGTCAGGTGGTTTCATGCCCTTCTGGAGTGCGGGTTCAGTGGTTCGGTTTAATTATGTCGATACAATTTTTACCTGCTGGTCAAATAGAGATGGATACCTTCCTGCCGACCGTGTATATGATATTGCTTTTGATAACAATGATGACGTATGGGTTGCCACCAATGGTGTTGGAAATGGCATTGCCCATGGCGGCATTGCGCATTATGATGGTACAATATGGACGCAGTACACCACCTTAAACACCCCTATGCCTTCTGATGATATGCGGGGAATAACTATTGATGGCAATAATACGGTGTGGGCAACATTTAATGATGTTACAACATCTGCACTTGGCGGAATTGCAAAATTTAATGGAACCTCCTGGACTATTTATACTCCCACCAATTCTAATTTGCAAACAGCCGAGGTTGACAAAATAAAAGCTGATGCACAAAACAATATCTGGATAGGAAGCAATCTCGGCTTGATAAAATTTGACGGGCTTAACTGGATTTTATATAACATTCAGAATTCAGGTCTTTCCAATAACGATGTAACCGATGTTGCTTATGATGCCACCACAAATAAAATATATGCTGCCACAGGAAGTGCAATAGATATTTTTGATGGTGTAACATGGACTCATATCAATGCTGCCAATTCACCTGTATCAGCAACGGGGCTGTATGCTGTGGATGCAAGGGGTGACAGCGTTATTATAACCACTGTTGGCGGCACTTACCTCACTTACATTTATGATGGAGCAAATTGGATTAGTCATCCTGAAACCAACCACACGTACGATGCACATATTGATGCAGCAGGGAATTTTTGGACATGTGGTATCGGTTCTTTAGAAAAGTTTGATGGCACAAACTGGACCCGCTACACCCGATACAATACAGGGTTGTCGGATAACTTTAACGACCAGATTTTTGTAGATTCAAAAAACCGGAAGTGGTTTGCAAACGGTGATGGAGGCATACAGGTTTTCGATTGTCCCCATTGGGAAGCATATAGTCCCAATAATGGCGGACTTTTTCCCTCACTGCAAAATCTTACTCCTATAGGCTCATCTATAACCGAAGACAGTTATGGAGATATATGGATGACCTATGACGGTGTGTTAGGTTATGCGATTCAAATTCCTGGTGGTGATTATAAAAATTATGCTTCATGGGTTTTGTGGGATAATACAAATGTCAGTCCGCTTTTTCAATCGCCTTTAGAAGCGGAAGCCGATGATAGCGGTCATGTATTTATGCGCATGTATAGTAATTCTGTTTTTATGTATGACCACAGCAATAACTCATGGACAAATTACAATTCAGCTAACAGTACGTTGCCACCTACAAGTCTGCTTTGTATGGAACCCCGTGCAGGAGGCAAAATCTATTTCGGGGGATTTATGACTGTTGCTATTTATGATAACGGTGTATGGTCAACGATGAATCTTTCCGCATTGCCCATTATGTATGTATATGATATTGGATTTGACCACAACAATGACATGTGGCTGGCTACTGACAATGGTGTTTACAAATATGATGGAACCACATGGACAAGCTGGACAGAAGCAAATTCAAATATTGCTGCCGACCATGTAACTTCCATCGCGTTCGGTAATGCCGACACTGTTTTTATTGGTGCACACAATACACAAACTGCTCCTTACTACGGAGGCATTTCAGTTTATAACGGAACATCATGGACATCCTTTCTGTATGGCTCATCACCCATTGCACATAAACAGGTGGAAGATATTGAGATGGATACATTAGGCAATTTGTGGATTTTAACCCAATCAGAAGGCATAACCGTTTACAAAAATGGAGGCGTTAGTGGTTTTGATTGTATTGATTTGAGTTTGCAGGCTTGTGTACCAACAGGTGTAAATGAAAACAATCTTTCATCCGGTGAATCTGTAACTCTTTTTCCAAATCCATTCAACAATACTACTACTATCCAATTTAATTTATCCGAAACAAAAAATGTTTCCATAAATATTTTTGATGTTGTTGGAAGAGAAGTAAAATCAATTCCAACCAAAAGCCTTCAATCAGGAAATAACAAAATCAATCTCGATTTATCTGAATTGAAAAGCGGAATTTATTCCTGCAAAATAAAATCGAACGAAAATTTTCAAACAGGTAAACTCATTAAAAATTAAGTAATGAAAAAAATAATATTCGCATTTATAATTTTAAACTGTTCATTCCATTTTGTATCCGCGCAAGCCCCTGCAAAATTGTGGGACTCGTTTTTTAATGGTGCACTTACCGGAAAAGATGAATCAAACGATTTACTTACCGATGCAAATGGAAATGTATTTGTAACAGGCACAAGTTTTCAAACTTTTAACGGTGGTAATTTTACAACGGTAAAATACGATGCAAGCGGCTCACAACTATGGGCTGACCATTATTCAAATACGCAAGCATCGTATAAGAATTATGGTAAAAAATTAGTGATGGATAAATGGCAAAATGTGTATGCCGTGGGTACAACAGCTTTGAACGATGGCGACCTTGCCATTTGCAAATACAATAGCAGCGGAAAAGTATGGAGCAAAAATTATGAGCCTTATTGGTTCAGTACTTATGATGATTATGGTATTGACATGGATGTGGACTCATCCGGTAATTTTTACGCCATTGCAAGAGTTACTTCTCCTTCCGGAAATTTGTTTGACATGTACACAATTAAGTGTGATAGTAGCGGAACAAAAATATGGGATAACAATTACACCGGAGCAAGTGCCGATGATTACCCGGTGGCGATTGATGTTGCACCCGGTGGATATGCTTATGCACTCTTACAATCATTCAACTTTTTTGGTTCAGCATCACAATTTATTACGACACTCCAGTTTTTTAGTGGTGGAGTTCAAAATTGGTTTTCAAAA
>JANOXC010000077.1:0-10521 GCA_031418215.1 Bacteroidota bacterium | reverse complement strand
TGCATTGCCTGCAGGCGGAACGGGTGTGTTCTCGGGACCAAACGTAACCGGATATTATTTCAATCCGATCACACTGGGACCTTCTACAATTACTTATTGTTATACCGATACGAACGGCTGCACGACCTGTGTTTCAACTATCATAAATGTCTTCTTCTGTTGCGACAGCACATCGTGTCATGTTGATTTAGGAAATGACACAACAATTTGTGTAGGCGGAGTTGTAACGCTTACAGCAAATGGATGCAGCGGATCTGTTACCTGGTATGAGTTAACACAGAATGGTCCGGTTCCTGTCGGACCGGGGGGACCTATTATTGATGTGTTCCCTTTACAAACAACCTGTTATGTGGTTCAGTGTTGCGATTCAATTCCTGACCAGATTAACGGCGGCTATAACATTTGCTGTTGCACAGATACCATCTGTATCAATGTAAATCCATTACCTATACTAACATGGCCGGTTGTATATCCAACTGTTTGCGTTAATTCAGATTCCATTTACTTGGATACGCTAAGTATTATTGCATTGCCTCCTGGAGGAATAGGTGTCTTCTCCGGAATAGGGGTTGTTGGAAATTATTTCTATCCTGATTCGATTGGAACTTTCACCATTACCTATTGTTATACCGATCTCAATGGATGTATGGCATGTGATTCTAATACCATTAATGTGGTCAGATGTGGTTGTGTGGACACCTGTTTAAATTTTAATGATGGAAATTTAATTGGATGGCAAGCTGATCCTTCTGCCCCAAATCTTGCAGTTACAATCAGTAATGTGTTGTCAATAGGTGGTCCATTCGATTATTATATCAATACGGCTAACCAAGTTGGGCCATCGCAATTATTTGCCGGTGATCAGTTTAAAGGACAATGGTGCTGCGGAACGTTTTGTTATGATTATCGTTTGTTTGATGATGGAGAAACATTTCCTGTAACTGTTAATCCTACATTTACAATACTTAGTGGCACCTTAGGATTCCAATTTACTTCTTCAACTTATGTATCTGAAAATGATTCAGCATGGAGTACTATTTGTGCGCCGGTGAGTGATTGCGGTTTTAATGATACTTCTACATTAGGTATTTGGGCCCCGATTACCGGAACAAATATTTCTGATTGGTTTACCGTCGTCAATAATGTTACCGGTATAGTTTTTAAAATTGATTACAATCTTTCAAGTGGTGAAGTAGCAGGTTTTGATAATTTTTGTCTTAAACCGGGTATTCCTGATGTTGAAGCTGGACCTGATCAGGAGGTTTGCCAAGGTTTCGGTGGAGATATACAAATTGAAGCCTGTTCAGTATGGCAAATGTTGGTTATCACTCCAACAGGTAATATCCCTTATTTTACCGGAACAAGTGCACAATATGGTAACGGTGAGGGATTAGCATCTAGTTATGTTGTCCCAACAGATACTACAACTTGTTTTCTGATTATCTGTTGTACTGAAGGAACCACTTGTTGCTGTGATACGGATACAATTTGCATTTATGTTAATGCTCCTCCTGTTGTAATTTGGAATCCTAATTTCCCAAATGTTTGTCTTAATTCTGCACCAATATATTTAGATACACTTTTAGTAAATGTAACACCACCGGGAGGAGTCATAACTTTCTCAGGACCATTTGTAGCAGGAAATTATTTCTCACCTATTGCACCGGGAACCTGGAATATCAGTTGTTGTTATACTGATACAAATGGTTGCACTACTTGTGTTTCCAAGAGCATCAACGTAGCCTTTTGTTGCGACACCAGTCAATGTCATGTTACTTTAGGAAATGACACAGCGATTTGTGAAGGAAGTATAGTCATCCTTAATGCACAAGGTTGTAATGGAACAGTTAAATGGTATAAACTGAATCCTGATGGACCTGAGTTAATTAATCAGCAAGGACCTGTGCTCGATGTTTTACCACTTCAGAATACTTGTTATATTGTAGAATGTTGTTGCATAATCGGTCAAGACACTTGTTGTATGACAGATACGATTTGCATCACTGTTTATCCACACCCAATACTTATTTGGCAAACTTCTTATCCAACAGTTTGTCTTTATTCGGATTCTATCTATTTAGACACATTAAATATTCTTGCATTGCCTCCCGGCGGAACAGGCATATTCTCGGGTATAGGAGTGGTTGGAAATTATTTCCATCCTGATTCTATCGGCACCTTTACTATTCTTTATTGCTACACTGATAAAAATGGATGCAATGCTTGTGTTTCCAATACCATTAATGTAATTTATTGTTGTAGTAGTGACACTTCTGAACTAGATGCTGGGGCCGACCAGGTAATTTGTTTGGGTGATGTAGCAATACTTACAGTGTGGGGTTGCGATTCCGATGCCGTATGGAGTGAATTGGTGGATATGCCACGTGGTAATCAACCACCACCACTAACATTACCCGGTCAGACAATAGAAGTATCTCCGCAACGTACCACATGCTATATTGCAACTTGTTGCGACAGTTTGACGGGTTGTTGTAGAACTGATACTGTATGTGTATTTGTAAACCCTCGTCCAATTGTTATTTGGCAAGTTTCGTTTCCAACTGTTTGTGTCAATTCTGATTCGATTTACTTAGACACACTAAATATAATTGCAATACCTCCTGGCGGAACAGGTGTCTTCGCCGGAATAGGGGTTGTAGGGAATTATTTTCATCCTGATTCGATAGGAAGTTTCACGATCACCTATTGTTACACAGATACCAATGGATGTAAAACATGTGTTTCCAAGATCATCAACGTAATCTTCTGTTGCGACACGAGTCAATGCCATGTTTATTTAGGAAATGACACAACTATTTGTGGACCGGGCATAGTCATCCTAACTGCGCAAGGATGCAATGGAAATGCTAAATGGTATCAATTAACACCAAATGGACCGATGCCAATAGGCGAAGGACCTATTATGGATGTCTTTCCGCAACAAAGTACTTGTTATGTAGCGGAATGTTGTTGTATAATCGGTCAAGACACTTGTTGTACCACTGATACTATTTGCGTTATTGTGAAACCGCATCCTATACTAACATGGCCGGTTATATATCCAACTGTATGTGTCAATTCTGATTCGATTTACTTAGACACGCTAAGTATTATTGCAATACCACCGGGTGGAACAGGTGTATTTACCGGAACCGGTGTTGTTGGAAATTATTTCTATCCTGATTCGATTGGAAGTTTTACCATTACTTATAGTTACACTGATCTGAATGGTTGTAATGCTGATGTTTACAATACAATTAATGTAATCTTCTGTTGTGATACAAGCTGTCACGTTGATGCAGGAAGCGATACAACCATATGTGCGGGAAGTCCAGTAGTACTGAATGCACAAGGTTGCACCGGATCGCATACATGGTATGCATTAACCGTAGAAGGACCAGTTGTGATCGGACAAGAACCGGAAATAGGAGTCAATCCAACACAGACAACTTGCTACATGGTAGTTTGTTGTTGCCTACATCCTATTTATCAGGTGATGTGTTGTGATACGGACACTATTTGTGTGAATGTAAAGCCGGTGCCGCACCTTGATTGGACTTGGCAATACGGAAATGTGTGTTTAAATTCAGACTCAATACTCCTGAATCCCAATAACATTTTTGTAATGATCAATAATACTCAGGTTCCAATTACTTCAACTTCGGGAACATGGATATGGTCAGGACCGGGAGTCGTTGGAAATTATTTCCATCCCGATAGTATTGGTATCTACGTAATCACATTATGTTACACAGCTCCGAATGGATGTACTACGTGTATTACAAATACCATCAACGTAATTGACTGCAGTTGTCCGGGAATGTGTAATTGTGCAACTGTACCACCTCCACCGTTGCCTACTATAACCATTGTTAGCGTTACAGGAGATAATTGCTTCAACGACGGTTGTATCAACGTTACATTTACAGGTTGTTGTTTGAAGTATAGCTATACATACTACAATCCTTGCAATCCAATGTTGTCGTTTAGTACTGCGCCTGACACTAACCCAAATATATTCTGCAATTTGCCGGCAGGAATGTATACAATTTATGTGATAGATGGATGTGGAAATTTTGCACAACAGAATGTAACCATACCATTTGCGGGTCAGCCTTTGAGTGCAACAGTGAGTTTTACTTTGTGTGCTGATTCGGCATGTGTTTTACCAACAGGCGGATGTGCTCCTTATACTTATTTATGGAGCAATGGAGCAACTACACAATGTATAACAGGATTGGAACGTTGTACCGATTTAGCGGTAACAGTAACCGACAGCCGTGGTTGCAGTTTTGTTAAAATGGTGTGGGTGCCACAAATTTATTTTATAAACGTTGTGCAACCGGGATGTTGCCAAAGTAATGGAAGCTTATGTGTAACCGCTTGCGGAGGACAGGATGATTTCACGTATCTGTGGAGTAATCAGCAAACCGGGCCATGTATTTCTGGATTATCTGCCGGCTTGTATTGTGTAACAATTACGGATGGAGCAGGGCAACAGGTGACTTGTTGCTATAATTTAACAGCGAATGCCACACAGCCTAATGTAACTTTTAGCTTTTTAAACTGTGGAAATGTAGTTAGAGCAAATATCGGTCTTACCAGTTGCCCTATTTCGTTTCATTGGGAAGATAACAGTACATCCTTGATAAGGACCAATGTTGCACCGTGCGACACACTGACGTTAACTGTCGTTTACTGCAATTTTGTTTATCATTTTGGCTTCCGTGTTCCTGCTTTATTCCCGACCATTACCCCTGTGGTTTGTGCAACAGGGTTGGGGGCAATCTGCGTTCCTGTAAATTGTTTCCGATGTGAGCCTTACAGTTACAGCTGGTCACCAATGCCGCCTAATGCAACGGCAAATGGAAATTGTCTTATCGCACCACCAGGGAATTATACGGTATGTATTACAAATGCATGTGGTGATGTAGTTTGTTGCAATGTATTTCTACCACCTCCAATTATCATCTGTAACATACAATTGAATATTGATATTTTCATCGAAGGATTTTACTTAGGTGGAGGAGTGATGCAACCAGTATTATACAATGCTGGATTAACACTTGATCAATCAATTTGTGATAGTATTATTGTTGAGCTTCATGAACCAATTATGCCTTATGGATTAGTTGAGTCAGCAACGGGTGTATTACATACAGATGGAAGTGCGGTGATTGAATATCCAGGAACGCTTCCGAATGGTGATTACTATATAGTGGTTCGCCATCGTAATGCAATTGAAACGTGGAGCAAGGATCCGGTTACCTTCAATGGGCCGTTAATTAATTTCGATTTTACAACACCATAAGGTCAGGTTTCCCCGGTGTTTCTTTGTGAAAAGGAAACACCGGGGAAATTTCCTTTTCACTACGTTTTACACTCCACCTCTTCAGGTGTTATTATCTTCACTCATCTTTCAGGTGTTGTCACCTGAAAGTTACTCCGTTATGCCAGAGAAATATTTCATCAGAGAAAAATCCTTAATTGCCTACTTTGCAAAAAAAGTTTTACAAGTTAAAACTGTTGCCATCGTTCTTCACAAAACGATCTATCTAAGCGGACTTAGTAAAGAATCATTTCTTGCAGATAGGCAATGGCTGAAGCATGAACTTTGCCACATCAAACAATTTCAGCAATATGGTTATTTCAGATTCTTGATTTTATATATAACTGAAACTTTTCGAAAGGGATATTACAACAACCGTTTTGAAATAGAAGCGAGAGAAGCGGAAAAACGATAGCTTGATCCAAATAAAAACAGGCTACACATTTCTGCAAAGCCTGATTTAATATTTATTTTATTGTCTTGATGCTTTTTACTATCCGTAGCAATTTCGTGTATGATAGTGATACTAAATACTTGATAACAATTTATAACCCCCACTAGCGCGCGCTTGCAGCGCGTGCAAAAACGATTATGCTCACGAGGTATCATTCTATCATCACTAAATCCAACAATCCTTTTATTCCGGAATAATCCCCTGCAGAGCTATAATAATAATCTACTCCATTACTAACGATACCAGAGGAAACCGGATTTTGATGTAGATAATTAAGTCTTTCATCCAACATATTATTGTTGTCCAAATGTATCGGATGATTACCATCCTGCCATACTTTATATTCTTTGTTTCGCTTAATTGTTTGAGCTGCTTGCGCAAATATATTAAGCATCCACTCCTTACGGCTGTCATTCCCTGTTTTTAATTGTTTTATTGATTCTTTATTGGTAAATGTTTTAAAATCTCTCATAATCCCAGGCAAGTTATTTTGGGTACTGCTAATTATTAAGTGCAAATGACTTGACATAATGCACCATGCATGAACAATCAGGCCTTTGTTTTTTTGACAATAGCGTATTGAATCTAAAATAATTTCGCAATATTCCTGCTTCGTAAATAAGTCTGCCCAGCCAACGATGGTTGGTGTTACAAAATAAATTCCGTCACCATCTATGAATTTATATTTTTCGCTCATGCTAAACGTAAAGCTAATTGAAATTAACTTTCGTTGTTCGATTCAATAATGATTATTTATATAGAAATAAACAAGTAGAAACATGTTTGAATTACGGTCCCTATTGATAGTGATTCATGGTGGAACTGTTGTCACGCGCTGAAAGCGCGCGCCAGTGATGGGGCATATCATTCTATCATTCCCTAAACCCATCAATCCTTTTATTCAACTGTCACGCGCTGCAAGCGCGCGCCAGTGATGGGGGTAAAGTCTATTGAGTTCCGGCACCTCACAATTATTCATCATCCATCTTAATCCTTACATTACTTTTTAGGGCGTTTATATATTCCTGCTGATTGCAAAACCGAAGTATTTTTGTTTTGTCTCTTTTTGGATAAATAAACATAGAATTTTTCATTTTATCGGTTAAACAACTTTCATCTATAATCTTCTTACTCTCTTCATCTTTAACCTGAATTATATTAACCAGCAAGGGATTAATATCTTCTCCATACAATTCCTTAAGTGAAAATTTGTTTTGGGCCGAAAAAACGTAAATATTATATTTGTAAAAAATATCAATTGCACATGGTTGTGCATTTATATTATGCATTGTAATAAATAAGAGAACGATTAGGTAAATATATGTCTTTCTCATTGTTTAATAATTTTGCTTTGATATAAGTTTTTATCAGTTGATAATAAAACAAAGTAAAACCCTTGCTTCAGGAATGATAAATCGATTTCTTCTTTTTGCCGAATGACCTTTTCATAAACGGTTTGTCCTATTGCATCCCTTACATTTAAATAAAATCTATCATTCTCAGGTAGATCAAATTTTAATTTGTCATAGAATGGGTTAGGGAATGCATTAACCCTTTTGCCTTTGGAATGTACAGGAATGCCAATTGTTAATGAATCACATATACTTCCAATTATTGGACCTAGGTCATAAATAGGATTGTCAGGCAACGCTGAATAAGTGCGCTTTCCCCCTAAATAAAACGAAAAGGGTTGATAATTGCAGGTTATTCCTACACTATCTGGACTATTGACTACACACAAATTCATATTTATAGGATTGCGCATGCTGTCTGCATAAGGGTAGCTACTTACTGTGGCAGGACTTATGTATCCATTTGAAAAATAAATTTTATTATCGGCACCACGTTTAAGTCCCCCCATTGCATAAGGAGGAAAAGGATAATCTGCTAATGTATCCACTGTTTGAGATGGATCAACGTCTGATAAATTATATTGAAGTAAGTATTGAGAAGCAGCCCCGGAAAAAAGCAAAGTAACCACATATAATAGATTACCATCAGGTGAATAGCAGCCATCCCAAAAAAAACGATTAAAATTTCCGGGTTGTTCCTCATAAATTGTTCTTAAAGTATCAAATGCTCCTGAACATCGGTCAAAACTAAACTCCTTCATATAGCCACCCGGATTTACCAACATGAATTTAGTATTATCAGGATACCAAATTATCTTTTGAAGGCCAGCATCTCTTGCATCATTAAAATCAACTGAATCGACCGGCTGTATGCCCGCAGGCGTTATTAATTGTCTATAAAACCGATTGAAATTATAAGGTGGTGAAGTACTACTTCTTTTGTAAATTAACCACCAATCTCGCCCATTACCGTGTTTGACTGCGGTTAAGCAATCACCTATTTCTTGAGCCGTAATAGCTATATTCTTCTGAACTACATTACCTTGACCACTATTATGAAACATATCAACTAAATGGGAATACAAACCATCACCCAGATAGGTAGTAAATACATAATATAAACTATCATTAGCGGGCATTGGAAGAATAACCATGCCTTGATAGGATACATTTCCTACCATAATGTTCGAATTGGCTAAAGGAGAATGTTGTGAATTCCAAACCTTGGTGTCATAATTTCCATTAAAATTAGCATACAAGATCAAGTTACCATTGCTATCTGCAATTGAAGGGCAGCTACCTCTTCCATCCATGCCGGACGAAAAAACTATAGGAAGATTAGGATTATTGAAATCAATTCTTGCACTATCACCAAAACACCAAATTGCATTACGTTTTTGGGCAAATAATTCTCCCCCCATTCCGCCTATTCCATTTATATATAAGAATGAGGGGAGAATTAAATAAAGCAGAATGTTTTTATTTTTCTTCACACTTTTTATCTAACAATAATCAGTTTTCCATAATTAATTATTATGTCATTATTTTTTACACTAAATAATGATAAGAACCTGGAATATATGAACCCATCTGTGAATTTATATTTTTCGCTCATGCTAAACGTAAAGCTAATTGAAATTAACTTTCGTTGTTCGATTCAATAATGATTATTTATATAGAAATAAACAAGTAGAAACATGTTTGAATTACGGTTCCTATTGATAGTGATTCATGTTGGAACTGATGTCACGCGCTGCAAGCGCGCGCCAGTGATGGGCATATCATTCTATCATTCCTAAATCCATCAATCCTTTTATTCAACTGTCACGCGCTGCAAGCGCGCGCCAGTGATGGATATTACAATAACCAATTTGAAGTAGAAGCAAAGGAAGCTGAAAATATAACCAACTAAAAAAAAACAGGCTCCGCATTTCTGCAAAGCCTGTATTATATATAATCTTATTTCTCTGAATGTGAGACGATGAAATTAATTTACAATCCGAACCTGTAAAGCGTAGGATTAAGCGTCAACCTTAGCATACTTTGCATTCTTCTCAATGAACTCCCTCCGTGGTGGAACATCATCACCCATCAACATTGCAAAAATACGATCGGCTTCTGCAGCACTTTCAATAGTAACCTGGCGCAATGTGCGGTGTTCAGGGTTCATTGTAGTCTGCCATAACTGCTCGGCATTCATCTCTCCCAAACCTTTATAACGCTGTGTGCCTACGGTATGTTCTTTTCCTTCGCCACCGGCTAAACGTTTGATGGCAATCTGGCGTTGCTCTTCATTCCAGCAATATTCTTCTTCCTTGCCTTTCCTCACTAGATATAATGGAGGAGTAGCAATATATATATAACCGTTTTCAATTAATTCCTTCATGTGTCGGAAGAAGAAAGTAAGGATCAATGTCGTGATATGGCTACCATCAATATCAGCATCGGTCATGATGATGATTTTATGGTAACGCAACTTCTCAATATTCAAAGCCCGTTGATCTTCGACAGTGCCTTTACTCACACCCATTGCCGTAAACATATTACGGATCTCCTCATTATCGAAGATCTTATGTTCCATAGCCTTCTCTACATTAAGGATTTTACCCCTCAATGGAAGGATTGCCTGAAACTGGCGGTTACGGCCCTGTTTAGCCGTTCCACCTGCAGAGTCTCCCTCAACAAGGTATAACTCACAAGCATGCGGATCGCGCTCTGAACAATCACTCAGTTTTCCAGGAAGTCCTGATCCTGTGAAAGCACCTTTTCGTTGCACCAGCTCACGTGCTTTGCGGGCTGCATGGCGGGCAGTAGCGGCTAATATTACTTTATTAACTATTTGACGTGCATCACGGGGATGTTCTTCTAGGTAATTGGCCAGCATTTCACTAACAGCAGCATCAACAGCACCAATCACTTCATTATTTCCCAATTTGGTTTTGGTCTGGCCTTCAAACTGAGGCTCCTGGACTTTCACGGAAATTACGGCCGTCATTCCCTCACGGAAATCATCGCCGCTGATTTCAAACTTAAGCTTGGCAAGCATATTTTGCTTGTCGGCATAGGTTTTAAGTGTACGTGTTAAAGCCTTACGAAAACCTGCTAAGTGAGTTCCCCCCTCATGGGTATTAATGTTGTTTACATAAGAATGGATGTTTTCATTGTATCCTGTGTTATAATGCATGGCAACCTCAACAGGAATACCATTCCGCTCGCCATCCATATAAATAACTTCTTCAATTAACTTCTCCCTGGTGGCATCTAAAAACTCCACAAACTCAGGAAGGCCGCGGGTGCTATGAAATAATTCCCGATTTGAAGGGGTGCCATCACCATCCAGTTCGCGCAGGTCGGAAAGCATGATTTTTATGCCTTTGTTTAGAAAG
>JANOXC010000076.1:0-3407 GCA_031418215.1 Bacteroidota bacterium | reverse complement strand
TTTCAGTGATAAAGTACTCATTGTAACTTGCAAATCCCTCATTCAACCACATTTGATCTTCTGATTCACAGGTCACTTTATCGCCCCACCACATATGACTTAGTTCATGCGCCCATAAAGTTTCATAATTCAAGTTGCCGTTAATAAAAGACAGTCCTAAATGAATGCTTGTAGCGTGTTCCATAGCACCCTGATTAAATGGAACAAGTATAAAGCCAATTTTATCAAAAGGATAATTTCCATAAGCTGTAATAAACGAACTAAGGATGGTATCTAGATGCTGAAAGGAAAGGAGAATGTTATTGGTATCTGACGGAGCACTTGCCCAAACAACCGGTATGTTATTTGAGTTACGCTGCATTGTATAAAATGTTGAAACAGCAATGCCTGCAAGATAACTTGGTATTGGCTGGTTCATTTTCCAATGCCAGGTAATAGTTCCATTTGAATTATTTGTTTGGTTAACCAGCATTCCATTGCAAAAAGCTTTGTATCCGGCTGCTGTGGTGATATGGAAATCATACAATGCCTTATCGTTAAACTTATCTAAACAAGGAAACCAAATGCGGCCTAATGTATGTGGGTCGGAACCAAAACCTGCACCCATGTTGAAAGCGGATGTACCTGAAAAATAAAAACCGCCCCAACCGGTAAGATCTTTTTTTGGTTGGCCATGATAATAAATTCTTATTGTAAGCGTGTCATTTGCCGAAAGAATAAATGGTGGAGTTATTCTTATGACAGTATCATTATAAGAATAGGGTAGGGTAATGCTGTTACTTGTAATTGAATCAATTTGCAGTTGCAATAAGTTTAATGAAATGTTGTTTATATTATTCATTTTCGATTCCAGGGACACAATGCAGGATCCTTGTATTGTCTTTGCAGGATAATTTATTGAATCAATATATATATAGTAATGCTTTACATGCAGCGTATCAATCGCGGATGCGGCCAATTTCGGCAATCCGACAATATTAATCAGGAAAATTAGTAATGAAGATCGGGTTACTTGCTTTATGCAATTCATTGATAAAAGTAATTTGTACTTAATCTTTGATATTCTTATTGGTGTTACTTTCTAATGACGTCAATTAGTTTTACAAGAGGCTATCATTTGTTAAATGGCTTTTTCAGAATTAGTAGTATTGCTTAAAATTTGAAACCGGCATTTTCGTTGATCTTGCTATTGGACAGTTACAATGGAGCATTTAAGGAGACCTTTGAAGGTTCAAACCTAAAAAAATTCAGGATTCGACTAGACGCTGATAGAAAATATAATTAGATTTACCTCATAAATTCCATATTATGAAAAAACATCTTTCTTTTTATTTGATAATTGTATTCGTTCTAGCCTGTAACTTTTCATATAGCCAGATTACAGAAGGGAAAGTAGTTTATGATATTTCTTATCCTGAATCCGGATTAGATGCCCAGACTTTACAAATGCTTCCTTCTGAAAGCAGCACTTATTTTAAAAATGATAGAATGCGAATTGATATGAAAATGGGAATGGGGATGAATAATAGAATATTGGTTGATAATTCAAAAAAGGATGTACATGTCTTAATGGATATGATGGGTAATAAGATGGATATGTACATGACAGAAAAAGAAATTGATAAAGAACTGAATGATGAAGGGGAATATACAATCTCTAAAAGTGATGAAACAAAAGAAATTGCGGGATACATTTGTAATAAGGCTGTTATCAATACAAAAGATGGAAATAAATTTAATGTATGGTATACCAAGAAAATAAACATTAAAAATGCCAACTGGAATAATCAATTCAAAAGTTTAGATGGCTTCCTGATGGAATTTCGCATGAATCAAAATGGACTTACAATGGAAATGACAGCACGAAATATTTCATTAGAGAAAGTAAATGATGAGATATTTATTGTTCCTGAAGGATATAAAGTAATGTCAAAGGAGGATTTGAAGAAAATGTCGAAAGGTAAATAGCCTCAATTTTAATTTTAAAACTTAATTACTTGTTTAAAAATATCCGATCGATTAATCACGGATTTTATCAAGTAATTCGTTGAGTTGAGTAGCTTCTACACTTGAAAGATTGCCAAGAATAAGTTCCATTGCTTCTTCTTCCTTATCCAACTTCTTCAGTAAATCAAGCCCTTTTTTAGTAACGGAGATATCAACAGCTCTTCGATCATTGGGGCACAAAACTCTATCAATGTAACCACTGATCCGCAAACGCTCAATGATCCTGGAAACATCACTCATCTTATCCAACATCCTTTCCCTGATATTTAAAACAGTACTCGGATTTGGATATTGGCCTCTTAGAATCCGGAGTACATTAAACTGTTGCCCTGTTAAGTTGTACTTTTTAAAAATTGCCAGGTGTTGTGTGTGGATCCAATTGGCAGTAACAATAATATTTAATGTTGCTTTATGACGTACACTGCGAAAATTTACAGATTTTATTTCCTCTTCAAGTTTCTTAGTCATCGTATTAATGTGATTCGAAAAACATTGCCCGGGTAATTAAATTTTACCCGGGCAACAAGTATCGTAAATTATTTTTGTTTTACCAATACTGTATTAATGTTAATCGCTACTTCTTCTCCAGCAACCAAACCACCGGTTTCAACGGCATCATTATATTTCAAGCCAAAATCTTTACGGTTAATTTTAGCAGAAGCTTTGAATCCAGCCTTTGTATTACCCCAGGGATCATTTACTAGTCCGCCATAAGTAACGTCAAACTTAACTTTTTTTGTAATATCACGGATGGTCAGGTCTCCTTCCATTACATACTTCTTATCACTAACTTTTTTCATGGAAGTGCTTTTGAATTTCATCTGCGGATATTTTTCTGCATTAAAGAAATCATCTGATTTCAAGTGATTGTCACGCATTTCGTTGTCTGTATTTACAGAATTGATTTCTACGTTGAAATTAGCTTTCAGGTCAGAGAAATCAGGCTTTGAGCTGGTAAAATCACCGCTGTATTTTTTGAAAGTTCCTTCCAGTTCTGATACTACCATGTAGTCAACAGTAAAAGTTACATTGGAATGCGAGGCATCTAATGACCAATTTTGTGCTTGTGTTGTTAAAAGGCTAATGAAGCCTGCCAGGGTAAGAATGATTTTTTTCATTTTGATTTTAGTTTATGAGTTTGAAGCTGCAAATGTAAGGCTAAACATTAAATGTTACAACATTAAAAGTTATAACATCGTAAATTAACCATATTTGATTGAAAAACAGAATATTAATATTTTTGCAGGCTATAATATACCACTTTCAACAAGAGCTATTTTGATCCTTATCCCGTTTAGCTTTAATCCTCCCTGCTAACAGTTTCTTAATTCTGTCGTTGTATTCTTTCAGGTCTTGAGTTAACGGCTGATATTTCTTTGCCCTTATGAGGTCGTCATATC
>JANOXC010000075.1:0-30433 GCA_031418215.1 Bacteroidota bacterium | reverse complement strand
CTTGCCCTTTCGAAAGGCCGATTTAAACGGTTCAGAGCATCAGAGATCAAGCAGGTTTTGGTGGAAATTGAGCAAGATCTAACTATCATTTTGAGTTCAGGTGAATATCTTCAATTTTTGGAAGAATCCACACGTCACCAGGCCTTGCTGGAGCAATACACCAATGTAATTAGTATGTTGACGGCTCCTCCTTCAAGAGAATTGAATGAACAAGTTGATCAATTTGTTATTCAGCTGGAACAAGAAGGAGCCTATGAATTATTGCTTTCCTTCTTCCGTCAAGCCAATAAACATTTCCTAAGCCGGTCAAAAAATCTTGAAAAAGTAATTGAGACTTATTCCTCCTTACTTGTTAAGTTGGATTTTCAAAATTCCCTTGTTTTGAGTGGATTTCAAACTGCGCATTTGCTGCAACAATCCATGCGATCAGGGAATATGCAGGAAAAACTCCTATTGCATTTTAACAACCTTGCCGTTTTATTGAGTAAAACAGGTGATGATACGAACCGTTATGAATTATTAAACCAGTTGATACGTATTGGTTTAAGAATTGATAACCGAATATCACATCTTGCTCCATTTCTAAAATCAATTACTGATCAACCGGAACAGGTTAAATTGAATGAATTAGGATTGCGTTTAGAATTATTGACCAATGCATATATTTATGATGCAGCATCTAAGCCAGACGTAAAAATAAAATCCCTCGAGGTGCTTGGTGAAGAAGCCAGGAAATTTGAGGATAAAGAGGCGCTTGCATTTATTAAATATGGCATTGCATTATTGAAAGGAGACCTTGGCGATTACAATGCATCACTTTTGCTGCTAAATGAAGCAGAGCACTTACTGTATAGAAATGGGTTCAGAAGCCAGGTAAAAAAATCCTGGATAGAAATTTGTTTCCTGCGGTTTTACCTTTATCTAATTAATGAAGCCGTTAATCACTCTACATACGAAGATTCGGCTTATGATATTATCATACAACAATTGCAGGATGCCATGGCTGATCATGCCTCATTGAATGATACGGTTAGCGGGTTGAAAGGATTGAAGGAATATATCAAGAAAAATAATAACCAGGCTTTGTATTTCCTTGAAACATTAAATGATGTAAAAGGATTTACGATAAAACATCATGAGCTAATTTTTAAATCAATAGCTCATTCACTGAGTGGAAATACAAAAAAAGCAACTAAGCTGAAGGAAGAACTGGCTGCATTGAAAGAGCCATTTTATTCGCAGGTTCTTAATAAGCTTTTGATAAATTAATTATCCCTCAGAATAGGAATTGATTCCTGTTCTATTAATCATTGTCCCCACGCTCTAATTGTAATTCTTCTTTCTTCTTTTTCTGAGGGGCATCTTTAACAAGGGTGGTATCCTTCTTAAACCAACCAAATTCTTTATTTAAAGCACTTTTCAAATTTTGGTTTTCCTTCCTGATATCATTCACAATTTTCTCTTCCATCCCTTCCGAATCATACTTGATCTTTGGATCAGCCATAGGACCTTTTACAGTAAGAAATATTTTCGTGCGCCCCAAACCGTCATCTGCAATCTTTCCAAATTCCGTATTCATCTCCTTCACTTTCTTGCCTGTTATCTGAGACAAGAAAAGCTGTACTTTATAATCCACCATATTGTCAAACGTATGTGTTCCGCTGGCCATTAATTCCAGTGCAGATGATTTTATCTCCATGGCGGGAATAATTATTTTTTCCTGTTTGATTTCAATGGTATTTTTTAATGTTGAGAATTTAATATTCTGCAGATCAGCTCCCTTAATGTATTTCGACAACGCAAACATTGGTTGAAACTTGATTAATTCACCTTGTTCAATCGTAAAATTGCTATGTGCAACAATTTTATCCATATAGCAATGAAACGATTTCGTCCATACTCCACTGAACATTACATCAGCTGTAAGAATACCACGCAGATTATTATCCTGAATGATATCCTGACCGAAATTTCCTGTTTCATAAAACAATTGATTGATATCAATTTTAATCACTTTGGCATTACAAGAAATGAGAATGTTTTGCGACTGTTGTGTATTGATGGCGCCGGCAAGTTTAAACTGGCCACTCATTGAATTAAAAGAAAGGTTATTTGTACTCAGGATCTTATTGCGAACTGCTATATTTCCCTTTAGATTCCATGCCTGGAATTTCTTGAATGAAATGATGCCAATGTTCAAGTCAAGCAACATGTTAAAATGCTCGCTGATATCAAGGTAATAGGCCGTATCATTGGCATTCGTTTTCTTTTTATCTTCCAATAACTCATTCAGATCAAGGTTGCGACTCGTGAGTTGTATTTTTCCTGTCAACGTTTGATTTTTCTGAAAGAGGAAAGTAAAAAAATTATCTATACTCCCTTTGATAGTAAAGTCGCTTCCTGCTGCCTGACCAATAAGATTATTTATATTGAATTGGTTTCCGCTAAATGTAAACAAGCCATTAAACTCTTCGAAGTCGGCCGCCTTTTGCTTAATTGTAAAAGAAACATGCTCAAGATTTATTGTGCCGGTTGAAGTATATCCCGCAGCATTTCCTGATTGGCCTGCAAACTGCAAATTAATTTTAGCATGACCTTTCATACTGTTGATGGTATCGGGTTTATAAAAAGCGGACAGTGTTTGCAGGTTTATATTCCCTGTCACATTACCGCTAACCCATGGTGAAGAAAGATTCTCAATTAAAATACTACCCGAAAGCGGTTGCCGATCGAGGACTGCACTGACATTGGAAAATGAAACCATACTAACGGGTCGTGCCGGTGATTTGCGGTTTGTATAAAACCCGTTGAAACGAATTCGTTCTAAAATCAAATCACTATCAGCAGGTTTAATGGAAGTATTGGCTGAAGAAAATGTTGCTTTTATTAGTGGTGTTTTGAATTTTGTAGAAATGCCGTCTATAGAGGCCGTAAAATTTATCCTGCCGTTATAATTATATTGCTTTAGTTTACTCTTTTCCGCATCCGGCAGCAGCGATAACAACTCCTTTAATCCTGCATTTTCTGATTGGATAATAAGCGCAATTTTATTTCCCTCCTTTAAACTTGTAATGCTTCCCTTTGTATTTAGCTCAAGATCTGCTACCTTAAGTTTTGCATAATTCAAGTTATATATATTACTCACCCTATTCACATGCAATGATAAATCAAGCAATGCCTCCTTCTTTTGAATGTAGGTCACTTTCTCAGCTTCAATCTTATCCACCTGTATTTCTGCATTGACTTGTAAGTCGTATTCATCATTGCTGAATTTACCACCTAACTTTCCGCTATTAATCAATAGGTCATAATCCTGTGCTGATGGGAAATTAATGAAGTTGATAAAAACCCCTTTCAAAATAACTTCTTCCAAAGCCAGCTGAAATCCACCTCCGGTTTGTTTATCATTACTTTTCCAGATATCGTAATTCTCCTCGCCCTTACCATTTATATATATAAAAGCGCTTCCCTCTTTGACTTCAATTTTCTTCAGCGCAACCTGGTCGCCAAAAACATCCCATAAATTGAAATTAAGGTTCAGTTTATGTGCTTTTAATAAATGTTTGCCGGTTTCCTTAAATCCCTTACCCTCAATACTCACATCGGTGAACTCCAATGTTGCAGAAGGAAACTTACGGATAAATGAAAACTGAATGTCCTTTACTTGCACCGGTGTATCAAGGTTTTTATTGATATTGCTGATGATGAGGTTTTTTACTTCGTCTTCATAAAAAAAAGCGCCACACCATGCCAGACTGAAAACCAGCAATAACACTCCCGCAAAAACCAACAACCCTTTTTTCAGACGTGACATCGAATACAAAAATAAACAGCAGTCAGGCTTAAACTGACCGCTGTTATGGAATATTGTTCACAGGATAAAAGTTTCTGGTTTCTGGTCTGCGGTTTATGGTTTGAAATGGATAAACAAATAAACAAGAAACGACTGTAAGTGAGAGGTTATGTCTCGTGTTTTTTATTTATTGCGCTCAACTGTAAGCGCGAGGTTCCACCTCGTGTATATTATTTCAAAGGCTTCCAGCCTGAGTATGCTAGCACTAAGCATAATATTCAGGCTGGAAGCCTTCAGAATTAAAACGATACGAGGCAGAGCCTCGCACCTACAAAGAATTAAAATAATTTATTTACTCCGAACACCGAACTCCCAGCTCCGAACTTTTAAGCGAATCGCTTCGCTGCTGTTTCCCAATTAATAACATTCCACCAGGCTGTGCAATAGTCAGGACGGCGGTTTTGGTAGTTGAGGTAATAAGCATGTTCCCAAACATCAAGACCGATAATTGGTGTGCCTTTTGTTTCAGCAACATCCATCAATGGATTATCCTGGTTTGGTGTGGAGCAGATTTCCAGTTTGCCTGCACTGTTTTTAATTAACCAAGCCCATCCTGAGCCGAACCGGCCAACACCGGCAGCATTAAATTTTGTTTTGAACTCCTCAGAAGTGCCGAATGTTGCATTGATGGCATCAGCCAAAGCACCGGATGGTGGGCCACCGCCATTTGGTTTCATCAATTCCCAGAATAAGGAGTGATTGTAATGTCCGCCGCCATTATTACGTACTGGCATAGGGAATTTTGAAATGTTTTTGCAAAGATCTTCAATGCTCATATTTTCAGCATCGGTTCCTGCAGTTGCATTGTTCAAATTAGTAACATAAGCCTGGTGATGTTTGCCATGATGGATCTCCATGGTTTTTGCATCAATATGTGGCTCGAGTGCATTGAATGCATACGGTAATTGAGGTAGTGTGAATGACATGGTTTTAGATTTTAGTATTGTTATTAGTATCAAGTATTTAGTATCAAGTATCAAGATTAATTATTGTTGCATTGAAATGCCATAATAAAAATGATAATAGTTATTAATTGCAAAAATAATTAATGCACAACGATTTGTCCTTATTTATTCATGAAAATAAACCCGTTTCACCCTTTCAGAAATGCTTGTTAGTACTTCATAAGGAATCGTATCCAGCTGTTTGGCAATTTCCATGATGGAATAATCCTGTCCGAAAACCACTACTTCTGTTCCTTCTCTGGCAGGTATTCCTGTCACGTCAATCATTGTCATGTCCATGCAAATACTACCGACGATGGGAGCATACTGCCCCAGCACCAACATCTTGCCTACTCCATTGCCTAATTTTCGATTCAATCCATCAGCATAACCAATTCCTACAGTAGCAACCATCATATCCTGCTTTGCCACACCTTTTCTGCTGTATCCTACAGTCTCACCTGCTTTCACTTGTCTTAATTGAGATACCGTTGTTTTTAAGGTGGAGACCATTTGTAGTTGACGCTGTTCATTAGTGGTTGCTGCTACTCCGTGCAATCCTATTCCTAATCGTGCCATATCGAATTGTGCTTGTGGAAAACGCAACACCCCGGCAGAATTTAATATATGACGTAATACAGGATATTTAAAATGAGAAATCAGTTGCATGCTCATTTTATCAAATAGTCTTATTTGTTCTTCAGTAAACGAATCGTGTATAGGTTCGTCGGCAGCTACTAAATGAGAAAAGACACTGGCAACTTTTATATATTTATTATTCTTGATTCGGATGATCAATTCATTTAATTCCGCTTCTTCAAATCCAAGTCTGCGCATGCCAGTTTCCAATTCAATGTGGATAGGCATGCGTTCATTATTCATCTCTGCTGATTTATGTTTGAGCAAATCAGTAAAGTGATTCAATATCCGGAAGCTGTAAATTTCAGGTTCCAGCTTATAGCGTATCATGGCATCAAAACTCTGTTCTTCGGGATTCATTACCATGATGGGTAATGTAATTCCTGATTTGCGTAATTCAACACCTTCATCAGCATAAGCAACGGCTAAATAATCTGCGCGATGAAATTGTAAAGTATTAGCGATTTCATAACTGCCGCTGCCATAAGAAAACGCCTTCACCATCACCATCAATTTTGTTTCAGGCTTTAATCGTGAACGAAAAAGATTTAGGTTATGTATTACGGCATTGAGATTAATTTCCAAAACTGTTTCATGTGCTTTTTGCTGTAAAGCTTTACTTATCCTTTCAAAACCAAAAGTCCGGGCGCCTTTTATGAGTACAGCCTCATTATTAAACCAGCCATAATTGAAATCACTCAACAGCTCATCAGTATCACGATAGAACTTTTTTTCCATTGTAAAAAGATGCTGCTGCCTGTTTAATGCAGGTCCAATGCCAATAACACTTTGTATGTTTTTCTGCTCCAACAACTTTGCGACTTCGGTGTATAATATTTCCTCATTTTTCCCGCTTTGTAAAATATCACTGAGGATGACGGTCCGCCTCGAATGTTGTTTTTGTTGATTGAGAAAATCCAAGGCAATGGTTAATGATCCAATATCACTATTGTAACTGTCATTGATGATGGAACAATTGTTAACCCCCTCCTTCATTTCCAATCGCATCGCAACAGGGCTTAGCAACTCCATACGCTGAGCTATTGTTTCATTGCTTAGTTCCATTAATAACATCAATGCCCAACAATGAATTGCGTTTTCCACTGAAGCTTCATCGGTAAAAGGAATGCGTATTTTAATGAAATTATTTTTATAAATACCCTGGATTTCCGTATCGTGTTCACTTTTTGCAACGCGTGCCACCTGAAGATCAGCTTTTGTTTTTCTAGACCAGGTGAACAACTTAATGGCAGGACTCAAATCTTCCTGAATTAAATCGTTGATCAAAATATAATCCTTGCAGAAAATTACTGAATCACAACGTTTGAACAATTTCAATTTCTCTTTAACCTTTTGTCCTTGTGATAAAAAATTTTCATCATGTGCCTGACCAATATTTGTTAAGATACCAATTGATGGGTGTATAATCTTTTCCAATTGTTGCATTTCTTCCGGCTGGGAAATACCGGCCTCAAAAATGCCAAGATTATCTTCATCACTAATCTGCCATACAGAAAGCGGCACACCAACCTGTGAATTATAACTTTTTGGGCTGCGCACAATGTGATAATCTTCGCGCAAAAGTTGGTAAAGCCATTCTTTAACAATTGTTTTTCCATTGCTTCCTGTTACTCCAATTACAGGCATAATATACTGCTCACGATGCCAATTTGATAATTGTTGCATAGCCAACAATGGATCCTCTACTACAATAAAGTTAACCTTAGCATCCTTTGGAATAGATTTAATATCGCTGATGATAAAATTACAAACTCCTCCATGCATTAACTCAGCAATAAATTCATGACCATCATGGTGTAGTCCTTTGATGGCAAAATAAAGCGAAGATTCTGTATTCACCACTTTCCTGCTATCGGTAAGGAGATGAGATATATTTATAAGGTTAGGTTTATTAATAACAGCCACCCCGCCAACGATACCGGCAACTTTATTCAGGTCAATTTGTGTATGTGACATTTAAGCTGTTTTATACCGACTGATGAAGGTGAGATAAATGTCAGAAGCAAATAATACAAATGCCATGGCCTGATGCAGCACGCCCATCCAGACGGGTACACGTGCGAGTAATGTAAAAATGCCCAATCCGGCTTGTAAAATAATAACCATCATCAGCATATTTGAAGCTCTTACCCTTTTGTCGAATGCCGGATAATTTCTTTTTTGCAAGTACCACCAAACAATAGAAAGAATAACAATCAGGTAAGCCAAGTTGCGATGAATAAACTGTATCGTAACAATGTTATTAATAATACTACTTAATCCATCATTTGCCCAGGCATATGGCACTGCATCAGGTAACCATTGTCCTTCCATCTTTGGCCAGGTATTATATATAAAACCGGCATGTGTTCCTGCCACGAATGCGCCAATGATAATTTGCAGGAAAATCAGCGTTAATAATATTACCGGAAAAAATTGCTTATGAGTTACATCCGGTTGCTTTATCGTATCCTGCGGATAGATTTCTAAAAGTAAAACATAGAATATATATCCGAATGTTATAAACGCTGTTCCAAGATGCAATGCCAATCTCAAATGGCTTACCCTTATGTTTTCTGACAACCCGCTGCTAACCATATACCAGCCAATGAATCCCTGTAAAGCACCAAGCATGAACATTCCCAATAAGCGTGGGAGGAGTTGCTTGCTGATTCTCTTCTTCACATAAAAATAAATAAACGGTATCAGAAAGACAAAGCCAATCATCCTTCCAATCAAACGGTGTATATATTCCCAGAAATAAATCTTCTTAAAATCCGACAATTCAAAATAGGAGTTCAACTGTTGGTATTGTGGTATCTGTTTATATTTATCAAATTCCTCCTGCCATTGTTGGTCATTCATTGGTGGAAGGGTTCCCGTAACTACTTTCCATTCCGTAATGGATAAACCCGAACCGGTAAGGCGCGTAATACCGCCCACGATAACCATTAAAAAAATCAGGAAACACCCTGAAGCAAGCCACCATTTTATTGCACGATCTCCCCTCAAATTCATATTTCTTTTATAGCAAACAAAAATATAATATGGTGCTCATTTTATTTAACGCTGAATTACAGTATTGGTATAACGATTGATTTCTTGTTGTAATTTAAAGAATGAATTTTCCTTTTCAAGCAAGTCATCAATATGCAAACCTTCCATCTCGCGCTGCTTGATGAGGTCTTGGTTCTCCATTTTCATTTTCTGAAGTTGTTTCTTTTTCAAGTACATGACTGGATCAATTATAGCCTTGTTAAAATAGGCTTGCTCCGTTTTAACTATAATTCCATGTGTTTCCCATTTAGAAAGCTGATAAGGAGGTGTTAAAATATTGATTGCTTCATTCTTAATAACAGAGTCAAGGCGTTGAATAAACTGTTGTTGATCATAAACACCTTCTCCCTCAATCACAATGACAAATTCGGCTAATAATGCTGCATAAATCTCATGCGTAAATTTAATACCATCAGTCATTAATTCTCCTATAATAAAACTGGCTACAGGAATAGAATCGGTATTCTCCACTTCCATATCAGGCGACTGAAAGGCAAATGGCACATGGGCATAATTCAATAAAATACGAATGATTTCTTCTTCTTGCTCTTTCGTATCCAACTCACCGGAAGCATTTTCCGGTGCTGTTATTGTTTCACTTAATAAGTCTTCCAGGTGAACATCATCGGGTGGTTGCTGCTGTTGTGTATATGTTTTCTGAGAATACTTCCTCAACAAACGGTTCATCTCCTGTAACAAAACCTGCTCACTGATTTCCATCAGTGCAGAAGTTTGTTTAATATAAGTTGAACGTTGAATAATATCAGGAACTTTCGCAACGCTCTCTACAATATCTTTAATGAGACTTGCTTTTTTTATAGGATCATTGGCTGCCTCGCTTAACAGCAATTTTGTTTTGAAACTGATGAAGTCAACAGCATTTTTCTTCAGGAATTCCTTTAGTTCAATTGAAGAAACTTTCTTAGAAAAAGAATCGGGATCATCACCTTCAGGAAATAGCAATACGCGTACATTAAGCCCTTCTTCCAATATTAAATCAATACCGCGCAATGAAGCTTTAATACCTGCCGGATCACCGTCATAAAGAACAGTGATGTTTTTTGTATAACGACCGATCAATCTTATTTGTTCAATCGTTAATGATGTGCCACTTGATGCTACTACATTTTCTATCCCCGCCTGATGCAATGAAAGCACATCTGTATATCCTTCAACCAAGAAACATTCTTCGAATTGTAAAATGGCCTTCTTTGCAAAAGCTAATCCATATAAAATATTACTCTTGTGATAAATATCGCTTTCAGGAGAGTTTACATACTTTGGACTCTTCGGATCAGCTTTCAAGATACGCGCACCAAATCCAACAACACGTCCGGTTAAATTGTGAATTGGAAACATCACACGTCCGCGAAAGCGATCGTATTGCTTGCCTTCATTATTAATCGTGAGGCCTGCCTGTTCCAGAAATTCCATTTTATATCCTGCCGCCATTGCTGCAATGGTAAAAGTATTCCATTGATCAGGTGAAAATCCCAATTGAAATTTTGTAATTACCTCATCTGTAAATCCACGTTCACGGAAATAACTTAACCCAATTGCCTTTCCTTGTTCGGTATCCCATAACTGTTCTGAATAAAAACGTTGTGCAAAAGCTGACACTACAAATAAACTTTCCCTGTTATTTTTTTCTTCCACCATTTCCGGTGAAGGCGCTTGCTCTTCAACAGTGATATTATATTTACCGGCAAGATATCTTAATGACTCAGGAAAAGTAAGGTGCTCATGCTCCATAATAAAAGTAACAGAATCGCCTGCCTTGCCACAACCAAAACATTTGAAAAATCCTTTCGCAGGAGAAACAGTGAACGATGGTGTTTTCTCATTATGAAATGGACAAAGACCCAATAAATTTGATCCTCTTTTTTTCAGCGACACAAACTCTCCAACTACCTCTTCAATCCGGGCAGTTTCAAGAATTAGTTCCTTCGTCTGATTGTCAATCACGTTTTTTTCCTATTTAATAAAAATCAATTTTCTCTTTCAGTAGTATAACTCAGCAGACCATGTAAAGATTGACGGTAGCCGTTGTTTTCAAAGTTCGTCAATAGTTTGAAAGCTTCCTCCCTGTATTCAATCATTTTTTTTCTGGCATACTCAGCACCGCCGGTATCGATTACAAGTTTTATCACTTCCGCCACTTTCTTCACATTTTCACTGTCATTCTTGATGGTATTGATGATGAATCGTTTCTGGTCTTTCGTGCAATTCTGTAAAGTATAGATAACAGGTAAGGTCATCTTATGTTCTTTGATATCTATACCGGAAGGTTTGCCTGTTTTGAGGCTGCTTTCATAATCGAGTAAGTCATCTTTGATCTGGAAGGCAATCCCTGCATACTCACCAAAGAGGCGCATCATTTCCACTATTGTTTTTTCGGCGCCTACTGAGGAAGCCCCTGTGGCACAACAAGAAGCAATAAGAGAAGCTGTTTTATTGGTAATTATTTCATAGTAAACAGCTTCCGTAATATCGAGTTTTCTGGCCTTTTCAATTTGCATCAATTCGCCTTCACTCATACTTCTCACTGCTGTTGAAACGATCTTCAGCAATTCAAATTCCTCATGTTCCACACTTAACAAAAGTCCTCTCGACAAGAGGTAATCTCCAACTAATACAGCAATCTTATTTTTCCAAAGCGCATTGATGGAAAAAAATCCACGTCGTAAATTACTGTCATCCACCACATCATCATGCACCAGCGTAGCGGTATGCAACAATTCAATTAAGGAGGCTGCGTGATAAGTGCTTTCGGAAATCTTGCCGCACATTCCGGCACTCAAAAAAACGAACATGGGCCGCATCTGCTTGCCTTTCCGTTTCACTATGTAATGCATGATACGATCCAGTAAAGGAACCTTACTCTGCATGGACTGCCTGAACTTCTGTTCAAACAAGACCATTTCCTTATCAATGGGACTTTTTATTTCTGAGAGGGAAAACGACATACAATTAGCACAAAAATAGCCAAGCAAGCTGATTAGTGATAAAGAAAGCCAGAATAATTGTGACTTAATCTGTTACTTTTTATAAATCAGCCTGTTTTTTACCTCACCCCTGCCCTCTCCTAAGGAGAGGGAGACTTGGGCATTTTATACATCAAGAATCAGAAAGTCTTATTCAAATCGACTAGACCCTGTCTTTCCTTTTAAAAACTGGAACGGTAGAGCAAGGTTCTCCATACATAATGCTCTTTACAACAGGCTGAAGCATACTTGTCAATGCTACATAAACCGAAACAGGAACATCACGGTCAGCACAACCTTTTACAACAATCCGCTGATCCTGATAAACCGATTTATCAAGGTTGGTAAGCTGTTTCAGATATAACTGTTCTTCCAGTTTATTTAAATCACCAAATACAATTTCTGAAGCATAAGATGCCAGGTTGGTGGCAACAATCATGAAAGCCCATGTTGGAATTATGGCATCAACGGAACAGTTCACAGCAACAAATTTTCCTTTGTATTGCGACCAGTCATGTGCTTTCACGGAATCACGAAAATCCTTTTCTTTTAATATCATCTCCTGAAATAGCCAGGGTCTTAAATCAACCTCCACTCTTTCACCAGGTAAATACAAATCCTCGAGGTCGATCTGCATCAAACCACTTTGATCTACTTTGTTGATGATTTCCTTTTCCATTTTTAAAATCGATTACCACATCCCTAATTCCAACCTTGCTTCTTCACTCATCATATCTTTCTCCCAGGGCGGATCAAATGTTACTTCCACTTTAGCTGAATTTACATCAGGCATGTCCCTTACTTTTTTCTCTACATCCGGAGGTAATGTTTCAGCAACCGGACAAGCAGGTGAAGTTAAAGTCATTCGAATATGCACGTCATTCCCTTCATTGATCTTGATTTCATAAATCAATCCCAATTCATATATATCTACAGGAATCTCCGGATCATAACATGTCTTTAATGTTTCAATGATCCTGTCGTTGAGTGATTTTACCACCGGAATCTCAGGTGAATTGGATGTCTTGCTTACTTCTTCCATTTATTTTTTGCTTTGAAAAGCCAATGCGTATAATTTCATTTGTTTAATCATAGCGGCTAATCCATTGTTTCTGGAAACAGCTATGTGCTGTCGTAATCCAATCTGATCAATGAATTCTAATTGCGACATTACAATGTCTTCAGGTTGTTGTCCGCTTAGTACCCTTATCAATAATGCTATTTCTCCTTTCACAAATGTTGAATCACTATCTGCCTCAAAATATATTTTGCCGTCTTTTTCAAAACTGTTCAACCACACACTGCTTTGGCAACCTTTAATTCTATTCTCGTCTTTTTTATATTGATCATCTAATGTCGGAAGCTTTTGTCCGAGCTCGATGATATATTGGTATTTATCTGTCCAATCGTCAAAGAGTTCAAACTCTTCAACTATTTCCTGCTCTATTTCCGGAATCGTTTCCACCATGATTATCGTTTTAATAATTTAATGGCACCTCTCACACCCGCTAACAGTGCATCAATCTCAGCTATTGTATTATAGAATAGAAAGGACGCACGTATTGTTCCAGGAATGTTTAAACGTTTCATCACCGGTTCTGTACAATGATGACCTGTACGAACTGCAATGCCTAACGTATCTAAATACATACCTGCATCTAATGCATTTACTCCATCAATCACAAATGACACAACACTTGTCTTATGCTTTGCTGTACCAATTAATTTTACTCCATCTATTTCACTTAGCCATTTTGAAGCATAATGCATTAACTCCTGCTCATATTCATTTGTTGCATCACGATCCAAGGTGTTTATATAATCGACAGCCACACCCAATCCAATTACATCAGCAATGTTAGGCGTACCTGCTTCAAATTTAAATGGCACTTCATTGTATGTTGTTTTTTCAAAGCTCACGCTACTGATCATCTCTCCTCCTCCCTGATAAGGCGGCATGTCTTCCAGTAAATGTAATTTTCCGTAGAGGCAACCAACACCTGTTGGTGCTAACATTTTATGTCCGGAAAAAGCGAGAAAATCACAATCGAGATCCTGCACATCTAATGATGTATGTATAATAGCCTGTGCAACGTCAACTAAAACAGGGATATTCAAACGATGTGCTTTTGCAATTATTTCCTTAACAGGGTTAATTGTCCCAAGCGAATTAGAAGTATGAACAATAGAAATGAATTTTGTTTTTGATGAAAGCAATTTTTCGAATTCATCCATCAGCAACTCCCCTTTATCATTCATTGAAATAACACGAAGCACCGCATTCTTTTCTTCACATAACATTTGCCATGGAACAATATTGCTGTGATGTTCCATTTCCGAAACAATGACTTCATCACCGGCCTTTATGTTTTTCCTGCCATAGGTTGCAGCAACCAGGTTGATGGATGCTGTAGTTCCGCCGGTAAATATTATTTCCTTTTCCGATTGCGCATTGATAAACTGCTGTACCTTTACTCTTACTTCATCAAATTGAATTGACGCTTTTTGACTTAGAAAATGTACACCACGATGAATGTTGGCATTTGTAGCAGTATAGTATTTTACCAACGCATCAATAACAGACTTCGGTTTTTGTGAAGAGGCGGCATTGTCAAAGTAAATTAACGGCTTACCATAGGCCAATTGTTTTAGTATAGGAAAATCAGCCCTGATCTGCTCCACATCAAAAGCAATTGTTTTTTTATTCAGGGTTGCCAAAGTCATTTTAATTGTTGTGTACTGTTAACTTGTTTTCAATCAAATCAAGTATGTAATTACGCAATGCCTCGTTGGGAATATTTCTAATTACATCAGCGGCAAATGCCACATTTAATAAGGACTTTGCACGGTCAATGCCAATTCCCCTTGTACGTAAATAAAAGAGCGCTTCCTCATCTATCTGTCCGGTAGTTGCGCCGTGTGAGCATTTAACGTCATCTGCAAAAATTTCCAACTGCGGCTTGGCATACATGGCAGCATCATCGCTAAGTAAAATATTTTTATTTGATTGGAATGCATTCGTCTTTTGTGCATCCTTCATCACCATTATTTTTCCATTAAAAACACCTAATGAAGCGCCATCCATGATTCCTTTATATAATTGATTACTGAAACAATGAGGCTTGGCATGTGTAACAGCAGTGTGGTTATCGATCAGTTGCGATCCTCCACCCATCGCTAAACCGAACAGATGCGTTTCGACATTTAATCCATCAAGCTTTATGTGAAGTTTATTGCGAACCAAATTACCTCCTATTGTGATGGTGTTAATATTAAAATGGGAATTCGCTTCCTGATAAGCATAAGTATTGCAAACCTGGGCCACCTGCTCATGATCATTTTGTAAAATACAAAAATCAAGACGTGCGTTTTCTTCCACAACAATTTCGTTGACAGCAGCCATCAGCGATGTTGAGCCCCTGCGTGTTTTTGTAGTTGTTAACCATTCAACTGCCGCCTTCGATCCCTTTTCAGAAAAAATCAGACAACGGGGAAAAGTGATCATATCTTCTTCACCCTGTGCTGTAACATTAATAATATATATTGGCTTTTCTATGATTACATTTTTAGCAACATGAAGGTAAACACCATCATTCATAAAAGCTGTATTCAAGGCGCTAAAAGCATCGATACCTTGTTCGGCATGATTTGCAAAGTGTTTACTGAAAACAACATCATTTTCACATTCAGCGATGCTCTTGATTGTTAAACCGGCAGGTAAATTATTTAAATCTGATAAAACAGGGTTCAAAAAACCATTTTCAAGAACTACAACTATCGCATCATTTAATGTTAAGGCAATATTCAAATCATCAATTGCCTTCAATACGAATTCCTTTTTGGCAAATTGAAACTGTTTGGAAACATGTGGAATGATATTGGTGTATTTCCACTCTTCATTTTTGGTAGTAGGAAATCCTAATTCTTCAAAATGCTTGATTGCCTTCTGACGGATATCACGGTAAGGATTGTTTTGTATATATAAAGCCGTTTCCTTGAAATCCTCAAGAAATTTAATTGCCGGGTTAGCCGGGTTGGTAGTTGTCAATGATTGCACTTTTTTTATTTATTTTCTACTAATTATTTACTCTTCAAATCATGCTTTAATACCTCACCTCAATCCTCTCCAAGGGAGAGGAAGTTAAAAGATTATTTTGAAATGATCTTTACACTTCTAAACTTTCTTCCTTTATCCAATCATAACCTCTTTCCTCCAGCTCCAGTGCTAATTCTTTAGGACCACTTTTTACAATTCGTCCGTTATATAAAACATGCACAAAATCAGGAACAATATAATCCAGCAATCGTTGATAATGCGTTATCACCACAAATGAACGTTCAGGACTTCTTAATGCATTCACTCCATTGGCAACAATGCGAAGTGCATCAATGTCAAGACCTGAATCTGTTTCATCCATCACACATAAAGTTGGCTCTAACATGGCCATTTGAAATACTTCATTTCTTTTCTTTTCACCGCCGCTGAATCCTTCATTCACACTGCGCTGTGTCATGGTCTTATCCATTTCCACCAATTTCATCTTCTCCTTCATCAAAACGAGAAAATCTTTGGAATCTAACGGTGTTTTTCCATTCGCTTTACGTACTTCATTCAATGCCGTCTTCAGAAAATTAGCATTACTCACTCCGGGAATTTCAACAGGATATTGAAATGCTAAAAACAATCCCATGCGTGCACGGTCTTCTGGAGACATTTCAATGATGTCTTTACCATTATAAGTAATAGTGCCTTCTGTAACTTCAAAAGCATCACGACCTGCCAACACTCCTGCGAGCGTACTTTTCCCTGAGCCATTTGGGCCCATGATTGCATGCACTTCACCGGGCTTCACTTCCAGGTTGATTCCTTTTAGGATTTGCTTATTTTCAATTCCTGCTTTTAAATTTTTAATACTTAACATATCTTTCGCTGAACTTTTATCTAAAATTTAAATCCTTTTCTTCATTTCATTACCGCCATCTCAAAATTGTTCTTTTAAAACCTCACCTCTCATCCTCTCCTAAGGAGAGGAGGGCAATTGGATAATTTTGAGATAGCTACCTTTAACTAATTTTAATCTTTTAATAGTAACATTTAACCTTCAACCAGTAACTAGTTAACCAACACTTCCTTCTAAACTGATCGCTAATAATTTTTGTGCCTCCACTGCAAATTCCATGGGGAGGTTATTAAATACTTCCTTGCAAAATCCATTCACAATTAAACCAACTGCATCTTCTGTTGAAATACCGCGCTGGTTGCAATAAAAAATCTGGTCTTCGCCAACCTTACTTGTTGTTGCTTCATGCTCCACCATCGCTGATTTGTTTGAACATTCCAAATATGGAAAAGTATGTGCTCCACATTTGTCGCCAAGTAATAAAGAATCGCACTGTGAAAAGTTGCGTGCATTATCTGCTTTCTTATTTATTTTAACCAATCCGCGATAACTATTCTGACTCTTGCCGCAACTAATTCCTTTTGAAATAATGGTACTCTTTGTGTTTTTTCCGATGTGAATCATCTTCGTTCCTGTATCGGCTTGCTGCATATGATTGGTTACTGCAACAGAATAAAATTCGCCAACAGAATTATCACCTTTTAAAATCACACCGGGATATTTCCAAGTGATGGCAGAACCTGTTTCTACTTGTGTCCAGCTAATTTTTGAATTATCACCGGCACAGATACCGCGTTTTGTAACGAAATTATAGATACCGCCTTTTCCATCTTTATCACCGGGATACCAATTTTGTACGGTTGAATATTTCACCTGAGAATCTTTATGCGCATAGATCTCAACGATTGCAGCATGCAATTGATTTTCATCACGCATTGGTGCTGTACATCCTTCGAGATAACTAACGAATGATCCTTCTTCAGCAACAATCAATGTTCTTTCAAACTGTCCTGTTCCTGCTGAGTTAATCCTGAAGTAAGTAGACAACTCCATTGGGCAACGAACGCCTTTTGGTATGTAACAAAATGAACCGTCAGAAAAAACAGCACTGTTCAAAGCAGCATAAAAGTTATCTGTCATGGGTACAACACTGCCTATATATTTTTTTATCAGCTCAGGATATTCATGTACCGCTTCGCTGAAAGAACAAAAAACAATTCCCAATTTAGATAGCTCTTCACGGAAAGTTGTTTTAACAGAAACGCTGTCAATCACTGCATCAACAGCAACATTGGCTAAACGTTTTTGTTCTTCAAAAGAAATTCCAAGCTTGTCAAATGTTGCCTTGATCTCCGGATCCAATTCATCCAAAGAATTCAATTGCTTCTTCGGTTTTGGTGCAGAGTAATAAATGATATCCTGAAAATTAATTGGCTTGTAGTGCACATTGGCCCATGTTGGCTCCGTCATCGTTTTCCATACACGGAATGCTTTCAGCCGCCAGTTCAGCAACCATTCCGGCTCATTCTTCTTGGCTGAAATGAATCTGACAATATCTTCGCTCAGACCTTTGGGTGCATTGTCGCTTTCAATGTTGCTTACAAAGCCCCACTTATAATCGCCTAATGCAACTTCATCTATTACCTTCAAATCTTCACTCATTCAGATTAAATATTATACTATTTGGAATGATTCTAAACTTAAATCTTGGTCAAAAAAAAACTAAACAGAGAAGCTCTCTCCGCAACCGCAGGTACGGGATGCATTGGGATTATGAAATTCAAACCCTTTTCCATTGAGACCATCGGTAAAATCCAACTCCGTTCCAACTAAATAGAGAAAGCTCTTTTTATCGCAAACAATCTTTATCCCTTTGTCTTCAAAAACTTTATCATCAGGTTTGGCCTGACTGTCGAACTCCAATTTATAAGATAAGCCTGAACAACCGCCACCTTCAACACCAACACGGATGAATGAATCGCCCTTGCTCTGCTCTTTTTCCATCAGCTCAATAGCTTTGGTTTTAGCCCTTTCTGTTACCGTTATCATTCGTTTTAATTTAGGGCACAAAGATACGGCTTTTATCCTCTATAAATAGCATTTTTTCCTCTTAAATGTTGCTATTCATGGCACACTCTACTATTAATAAGGAGAATTCGGCTGGAGTTTGTGACCTCACCCCTGCCCTCTCCAAGGGAGAGGGAGTTGCTTTTCATGATAAATTGTTCCCTCTCCCTGGGAGAGGGTTAGGTAAGAAGGTCGAACTTAATCAGATCACCTTGCTTGCACAAATGGCTTTGTGACCTACTTTTGCCCATCAAATCAAAGAATGATGTTCGATAATAAGGAAAACCATACGGAATTAAGCCAGTTAGGAGAGTTTGGACTCATTGATCTGCTCACCCAAAATATTACCCTGAAACATACCTCCAGCCTGAAAGGTGTTGGTGATGATGCTGCTGTGGTGGATCCGGAGGGGCAAACCATGGTGATGACGACCGATATGTTGGTGGAAAATATCCATTTTGACTTGAGTTATGTGCCACTTAAACATTTGGGTTACAAGGCAGTAGTAGTTAATCTTAGTGATGTTTATGCCATGAATGCCTGTCCCAAACAAATTGTGGTGAGCATTGCTTTATCGAGCAAGTTTCCTTTGGAAGCGGTGGAAGAATTGTATGCGGGGATGCTTTTGGCCTGTGATTTTTATGGAGTTGATTTGGTAGGCGGTGATACAACTTCCTCCAATTTGGGTCTGGTAATTAATGTAACAGCAATTGGCTGGGCAGTGAAAGAAGACCTGGTTTATAGAAGTGGTGCGAAAGCCAATGATTTAATTTGCCTGACGGGTGATGTTGGTGCTGCTTATATGGGACTGCAGTTATTGCATCGCGAAAAATTGATTTTCCAGGAAAACCCTGATGTGCAACCGGAGTTGGAGGGTTATGATTATTTATTGGAACGACAATTAAAACCGGAAGCCAGGAATGGACTTTTTCAACTATTGAAAGATTATGGTGTAAAGCCTAATTCGATGATTGATGTTTCAGATGGTGTGGCTTCTGAATTATTACACATCTGCAAAGCTTCCGATTGCGGATGCCAGATTTATGAAGAGAAATTACCGATTGATCATTTAACACGACAATTGGGAATGGAATTCGGGATTGATCCAACAACGGCTGCGTTAAATGGCGGAGAGGATTACGAATTGCTTTTTACGATTCCCTTAGCTGATTTTGAAAAGATAAAAGACAAAACAGAGATTGCCATCATCGGACATATTACCGACAGAGCATCAGGTTGTAACATGGTTGACAAGCAGGAAAATGTGCATGAGTTGAAGGCACAGGGGTGGGATTCTTTTAGGAAATAGCATCAGCGAATTAGCGCCTACGCTAAAGCTTCTGCGTACGCGTACGAATTTGTACGAATCTACGAATTGCTAATTCTAATGTGTTTGATTCTCATTATAATTTAGCTTTCTATTAAGCTGTCGCTGCAACCACCTAGTTTGGAGTCGGGAGTTTAGAAATTTAAAATTGTCATCTGCTTGTAGCAATGAGAATATTTGTTTAACCTTTAGGGGTTTGAGTTTAAGGTTGACCGTGAAATGTCTTGATTTTTTCTAAAAATGTTAACCGTTTTCCTATACATCAACACAAGCAGGAATCGATTTTCAAATTGTCGAATTTTCAAATTAATCATTTACATCTTGAAGTAATTCATTTGCACCAACAATAATGTCTAACGCTATTAAATCATTCATACACTTAAAATGCCCTTTCGGACATCTATCAAAACCGATTTTTGAGCATGGTCGGCAGTTTAAACCTATCACTTCAATAATTTTACTTTCCGGATTGAATTTGTCGGATGGAGTGGGTAAATAAGGCGCCATGCCAAATTCAGGAATGGTATTTCCCCAAACGGAAATAATATTCTTTTTAAATGCTGCTGCAATGTGCATCAGTCCTGTATCATTGGAAATTATTAATCGTGCTTGCTTAATAAGTGACGCTGATTGCCCAAGCGAATATTTTCCGCAGGCATTATATATATTGCTGCCAACTGCTGCAACGATTTTATTTCCGCGCGCTGCATCTTCCGGTCCGCCTAATAAAATGACAGGTTTGTTTAACTGTCTGCATACTTCAATGATCTTTTCATCAGGAAATCGCTTGGTAAAATGTTTAGCCCCGATGACAAAGCCAATGTATCCATTGCTATGTGTTTCAGGTAATGTGGAGACATCAACTTCGTCTTTTTCATTAATAAAAAAATCGAGACTTTCGTTATCATTTACTACACCAAGTGGTTTTAATGTATAAACATAACGGTCAACAATATGAAGCGGAGGAAGCAAATCCATTTTAAAATTAACGACCAGCCATTTTTCAATGTTCAGTTTTTTGAAGGAAAAAGATTTTGCTCTTAATGCTGCTTTTAATTTTAAAGATCGAAGATTATGCTGAAGGTCGATGATGTAATTATAATTTTCTGCTTTCAGTTGCTGCATCACTTCATTAACATCACTCTTGAAACTGTAAACCTTATCTACATAAGGATTATTAAGCATAATATTTTTAAACGCATCCTTGGTAAGAAAATGCACTTCTGCACCAGCCAATTGCTTTTTCAAACAACGGACAACCGGCGAGGTGAGCACAATATCGCCTATGGAGCTGAAACGGATGATGAGAATTTTTGGCATGACGGCGCGCCAAATTAGTTATTTTTACCGCCATGGCATTAATCGATTCACATACCCACCTTTATGCAAAGGAATTTGATGCAGACCGAGATGATTTGATCCAAAAAGCCCTGGCCGATGGAATCGATACGTTTATGTTGCCAAATATTGACAGTGAATGGATTGACGCTATGCATAACCTTGCTGATCAATATCCAACCAACTGTTTTCCCATGATGGGACTTCATCCCTGTTCGGTAAAAGCGGATTACAAAGAAGAATTGAAAATTGCCGAAAAACACCTTTCCCAACGAAAGTATTATGCCGTAGGTGAAATGGGTATTGATCTGTTTTGGGATAAATCATTTATTAAAGAACAAGACGAGGCTTTTGAAATTCAGTGCCGATGGGCTGTAGAGCTAAACCTGCCTGTTGTTATTCATTCCCGCGAAGCAACAGACCATGTCATTAACCTGATCCGAAAATTTGCGTTGATCGGCCTCAAAGGAGTTTTTCATTGTTTCACAGGAACAAAAGCACAAGCCAATGCAATTATTGATTTAGGATTTCTATTGGGAATCGGCGGTGTGGCCACTTTCAAAAACAGCGGTCTTGATAAAATATTGCCTGAAATATCGCTTGATTATTTGATGCTGGAAACAGATGCTCCATATCTTGCACCGGTACCTCATCGCGGCAAACGCAACGAACCCGCTTATCTGAAAATTATTGCTGAACGTGTTTCTGGTATATATAATGTTCCTTATGAAGAAATAGCAACTGCAACTACTGCCAATGCAAAAAGACTCTTTTCCCTTTCATGATCATTCTATTTCATGTAGTGGGCAAAGTGGAGGTGAGAAGTAAAGGCGACGAGAAGGCAAGGAAGCAGAAGAAGTGGAGCTGCACAAAACAAGAATGATGAAAAAAAATCAATTATGATGAAAAAAATACTCATTATATATACAGGCGGTACCATTGGTATGCAACATGACCATAAAGGCATCTTAAAGCCATTTGACTTTGGCAAAGTCATGGAGCAGGTTCCGGAATTGAAGCGGTTGAAATGCAGCATTCATCATCATCAATTTGCACAACTGATTGACAGCAGTAATGTGCAACCGCAATTTTGGGTTGATCTTGCAGAGATCATTGAAAAAAAATATAATCAATACGATGGTTTTATCATTTTACATGGTACTGATACCATGGCTTACTCAGCATCAGCATTGAGTTTCATGTTGGAAAACCTGGGTAAGCCTGTCATCTTTACCGGATCACAATTGCCGTTGGGGGCGATACGCACCGATGCAAAAAGAAACCTGATTACCTCTGTTGAGCTGGCCGCTGCCGATACCATCATTCCTGAAGTATGTATTTATTTTAACAGCCAGCTTTTCCGCGGAAACCGTGCTGAGAAATTTACTTCCTCTCAATTTGATGCTTTTCAATCGTTGAATTATCCTGTGCTGGCAGAAACGGGTGTAGATATTTTTTACAATGATTTGAGGATATTAATACGAACTAAGAAAAAATTAGTGGTGCATAAAAAACTAAACCCGCATATAGGCCTAGTGCGGATTTTCCCTGGAATAACGGAACAGTGGATCCGAAATGCTTTAATGACTGATGGATTAAAGGCATTGGTGCTGGAAACTTACGGAAGCGGGAATGCTCCTACTAATGAATGGTTCATCAAAAGTCTTCAACAGACTATTGACAAAGGAATGGTGATTGTTAATGTTTCCCAATGCAGCGGAGGCCTGGTTCAGCAGGGAAAATATGAAACCAGCTATCTGTTGCAAAAGATTGGTGTGCTGAGCGGCAAAGACATGACAACGGAGGCTGCCTTGACTAAGTTGATGTTCTTATTTGGTAAAGACTTAACGCCCAAGAAAGTAAAAGCAGGGTTTCAACAGTCGATTTGTGGAGAAATGACAATAGATTGAAAATTCTAAGCATTGTAATACCTTAACTTTGCCAAACACTTTCACAAAAATCAGGGATTCCCAATGAAATTAAATAAGCAAAGTATATTTATCGCAATTCTATTAATAACGAGTTTAACATTTTTTGCTTCGAAGTTAAATGCGCAAATCAGGTATCAAAAAACTTTTGGTGGTGCCATTCTCGACTGGAGCAATAGTGTAATACAAACCCCCGATAGTAACTTCCTACTAATGTGCAGCACTCGCAATTTTGGCTCAGGGATGGAAGACTTATATATTATTAAAACTGATCAGCATGGTGATACTTTGTGGACGAAAACTTATGGTGGCAGTGTCGGTGATGAAGAGGGATGTAATATTCAGCAAACGATAGATGGCGGATTTATCATGAGTGGCATTACAGAAAGTTTTGGCGCCGGAAGCATAGATATGTTTTTAGTAAAAATCGATTCGATTGGAAACGTACAATGGGCAACTACTTATGGCGGGCCCAATATTGATTTTTGTACAGGTGTGCAGCAATGTTTTGATGGCGGTTTTATTGTTAGTGGTTATACAACCAGTTTTGGTACAGCAGGAGGTGCTACTGATATATATCTTATTAAAACCGATGTATGGGGCGATACAGTATGGACACGCACTTATGGAAATAATGCCGTTAATGATTATGCTTACAATGTCAAACAAACTGCTGATAGCGGTTTTATCGTAACAGGAAGTACCGTCGTAAGTGGAAATACTGACATGTATTTAATTAAGACCGACACTGCCGGAAATATACAATGGTCAAAGACTTATGGTGGAGCAATGGATGATGTAGCTTATTCTGTTATTCAAACACCGGATGGATATTGTATTGGTGGAAGTACATCGAGTTTTGGTGCAGGAGGAATGGATGCATATGTGATTAAAACCGACTTTAATGGTGACACGCTTTGGTCCAAAACATTTGGTACGAGTGATTCTGATGCTGTATTCTCGATTCAACAAACCGGTAATGCCGGATTGATTATGACAGGATATGTAAACAGGCACCTGGCCAGGTATGATGACGTTTTAATTCTTAAAACTGATATGGCAGGCCAAACGGATTGGTATCAAGTTATAAGTGCAGTATCCAGCGCCAGGGATGTTGGTCGTTCAATCATTGAAACATTGGATGGAGGTTATTTGGTTTCCGGCTTCACACAAAGTTTTAACGGAGGAACAGATGTTTATTTAATAAAGACAGATTATCTAGGCATATCAGGTTGTAATGTAAGCAACACCACGCTAACAATTACTTCACCTAATACTATAATCGGCAATTTTACGCCACAGCAATCGCAAGGCACCATCATTAATTCCCCTTTTATTACATACGGTGATGTGCCGGCTAATATGACAGTAATTTGTATTCCTGCAGGCATTCAAAACAATTTGGTTAATCAAGGCGCTGTGACCGTTTCTCCAAATCCTTTTATGTCTTCTGTTGAAATTCAACTGAGCGGCAACGACGTACAAAAAGATTTACTCTTTGTACTTGTGGATATGACGGGAAGAGAAATAAGAAGGAGTAAGATTAATACGACTGATTTATCCGGGGACAGCAGTTTTAAAATTGACCGAGGTAATTTGTTACCTGGAATGTATATGTTTCGTGTGATTGATATTTCCAAAGGAGCTAAAACCCAGGGCAACATGATTTGCTCTGGCAAATTGGTAGCAGAATAATATGGTAAACTCATCAACGAATCGTGAATCTGTACGAATTTACGAATAGCATATTCTAACATCTTCCTATTCCACTTTTTAAAATCTCTGTCTAGCTTTTCCAACCCGGCATTATGCTATGTAAAATAGCAGAACTGGAATTGGAGGAGAACATTCTACCCCCTATACGATTTCATTTTAAAACTACTGCTGCCACATTTTTTACTCAGCTTTTAACCCATTTCATAGTTAACATTAAATTTTATCTTTGCAACCTTCTAAGCCTGATCCTCAATAACGGAGAGATGTCCGAGTGGCTTAAGGAGCACGCTTGGAAAGCGTGTGTGCTCCAAAAGGGTACCGTGGGTTCGAATCCCACTCTCTCCGCAAACCAAAAATAACCATCCCGCTCTTTTGCGGGATTTTATTTTTAGTTTTTAGCAAGCCAAGCAAGTATTTGAGCGAAGATAAAAACCTAAAAATAAAAGATTGCGATGCAATGGTAATATTTGGTTTGACGATCCCCCTTCCAGGGATCACGCAGTACTCCCACTCTCCCCAAAAATTAATATTTACCATCTGCATTTTGTAGAATTAATTTTTTTATTTTTATCAATGCAAATCATGCGTTTTAAGATATTAAAATACTCAAAACAGCTGTAATATTATTCAAATAAATAATTGTAATTAAAGACAATCTCCATTATGATGAAAGTAATCAAATCCTCTGAGAACATTTTAAATGAGATAAAAACAACTCGTACAAGCAAGGGCCAGCAAATCACAATTAATGACTCGGAAATTAAATATTCCGAATTTTTATTGGATCTCATACGACCATTCCTTAAATCAAACCTTGGGGCAGAGGAATTTTACGATTTACTGTCGCTTGGTGTTGTAGCCTGGAATACCAGCATTATTAAAAAGCTTATGCCTGACATTTACGATATGTATTTATCAAAATTGATGAAAACTAAGGACGTAGGTAAAAATGAGAAGGAATTGTTTATTAACTTAATAGCCAGGAAAGTAAATAGTTTTTCTGAGTTCGATCTTATGATTGAAGATTTTGAAATGCAGGAAACTGAAGACGGATTAAAACATATTACGGTTTTCTGTCAATCGGTTGAAGACATGCTGAATGCTCCGGAAACAAATTCAGAAATGGAAAATACCGATGATTACAATGCAGGTTATATTTGCCGTAATGCTATCAAAGTTAAAATAAAACAGCCTTTTTTCAATTGGCTGAATAAATTGTATCCGGAAGATCCTATTTATTCAGATGATGAAGACAATATATATCTAATAAAAGAAATGGATGATAATGAGTCTGTATTGAAATGGCTAAAAAAGAATTTTGATAAGATTTATAAAATAGAACTCGATAACTGGCATTCCAATTCCAAAGATTGGCCTGCCAACAGAACATATAAAAAATTCACTGAATGGTTTGACATTGAAATTTCTTCAATGATTTATGATATGGAGAAATTTCCGGTTAAAAAAGATTGATATATTTTTTTTGTAAAATGGAAATTCAAAAAATTGCACAGCAAAAATCTTTTTGCAGAACTGAAAAAATCAGAACTTAAAGCCAACCAAAGTCCTGAATATCGGTTTCAGCATTGATAGATTTGGATATTTTCAGGACAACCTCAACAATTTTTAACTTGTTTAAGAAAGAATGATAATTCATTCAAAAAGTACTTTTTTGGAAGAAATTGTTATTACCTTTGTATGATAATTCATTCATTAACATTAAAAATAAGCCTTTATGAGTGATATTTCATACAAAAATTGGTATTCTATGAGTGATAAAGCATTGGCAGAGCGTATTGGCGCATTTGTTAAATATCACCGTTTGGAACAAAACAAAACGCAGGACCTGTTGGCAAATGCCGCAGGCATTAGTCGCTCTACACTAAGTTTACTTGAAAGAGGAGAAGCAGTGACGTTGTCCACTTTAATACAAGTGTTACGAGTATTGGAACAATTACAAGTGATGGAAGCCTTTGCCGTTCAGGAAACTATCAGTCCATTGGCACTGGCCAAAATAGAACAGGAAAAAAGAAAACGGGCAAGTGGTAAAAAAACGAATGAACCCGGTAAAAGTGATTGGTAAATTATGATTACAGCATACGTAAAAATATGGGGTGAATTAGCAGGCGCTGTGGCATGGAACGAAGAAACAGGCACAGCTGCCTTTGAATACGATTCCAAGTTCAAAACCCTGAATTGGGATGTAGCCCCATTGCAAATGTCGGTACGCTCCGCTAAAAATAAATTTGAATTTCCTTCCTTAAGGAAAAAATCGGATGGCGCATTAGATACGTTTAAAGGACTGCCCGGATTATTGGCAGATGTACTTCCTGACAGATATGGAAATGAACTGATCAACTTATGGCTGGCAAGCCAAGGTCGTCCACAGGATAGTATGAACCCGATTGAGATGCTTTGTTTTATTGGTACCAGAGGCATGGGGGCGTTGGAGTTTGAACCGACTACACTAAAGGAAAATAAAAAAACATTCTCCATCGAAATTGAAAGTCTGGTGGATATTGCAAAAAAGCTGCTTTCCAAAAAAGAAACATTTACAACGAATCTGCAGAAGGATGAAGAAAAGGCAATGATGGAAATTCTCAGAATTGGTACATCCGCAGGAGGAGCACGGCCTAAAGCAGTAATTGCATACAACGAAAAAACCGGAGAGGTAAGATCCGGACAAACCAATGCTCCCATGGGATTTGAACATTGGTTGATAAAACTCGATGGCGTTAGTGATGTGCAATTAGGAACAAGCCATGGCTACGGAAGAGTGGAGATGGCTTATTACAACATGGCCATTGCATGCGGAATTGAAATGATGCCATCCAGGTTAATGGAGGAAAACGGCAGAGCTCATTTTATGACTAAGCGTTTTGACCGTGATGGCGGTTCAACCAAACATCACATACAAACTTTTTGTGCCATCAAACATTTCGACTACAATGCTGTAACCAGTTTCAGTTACGAACAACTTTTTCAAACTATGCGGGAACTTAAATTACCTTATTCCGCCGCAGAACAAATGTTCAGAAGAATGGTATTTAATGTGCTGGCCCGCAATTGTGATGACCATACTAAAAACTTTTCATTCAGACTCAAAAAGGATGACAAATGGGAGTTGGCTCCGGCTTATGACATGTGCCATGCTTATCAACCCAAACACAAATGGGTGAGTCAACATGCTTTAAGCATTAATGGTAAACGAAATAATATTACGAAAGAAGATTTTTTATTGATCGGCCAATCCATAAAGAACAAAAAAGCTGAAGCAGTGATCGGGGAAATAAATGATACCGTATCACAATGGAAGAAATATGCCGATGAAACAAAAGTATCTCCCAAACTTGGCGATGAAATTGATAAAACATTAATCCGCTTCTAATAATATGTAGAAGCTATCTCAAAAAATCAAATTGGCTTCCCTTTTTATGGGCAATCATGAAAATAAATTACATTTGCTCTAGTTCTTTGACAAAGCATTTGATTTCTATATTCAAATACCTATTTTATTCTATTCACACCAAAAATGTTCAGAACTGTGATGTATTAGAGTTGTGATTTGATTTCAAAGATTGATATTTCGCATTTGTTGAGAATGAACAGTCACAGCGCGGATTGTTGTGATTTGATTTCAAAGATTGATATTTCGCATTGACCAGGCAGAAACAGTTCCCTTTTAAATAGTTGTGATTTGATTTCAAAGATTGATATTTCGCATTACACGGTAAAAATTGGACGTATTGCAGCGGGTTGTGATTTGATTTCAAAGATTGATATTTCGCATTAAGACACTTTATATATTCTTAACAATTACGTTGTGATTTGATTTCAAAGATTGATATTTCGCATTCTTGTCGATATTAACTGACGAGGCTTTAAAGTTGTGATTTGATTTCAAAGATTGATATTTCGCATTGTTGTTTGGCGACAAGTCCTTTCTCTTTGTGTTGTGATTTGATTTCAAAGATTGATATTTCGCATTATCGGACTGGTAAGATGGTGGCAGATGTTTGTTGTGATTTGATTTCAAAGATTGATATTTCGCATTCTTACTGATTGTGATTTCCCCATGATTGGGTTGTGATTTGATTTCAAAGATTGATATTTCGCATTATATACTTCATTAGGAGAATTGAAAATTAAGTTGTGATTTGATTTCAAAGATTGATATTTCGCATTTTACGACCAATTACATACTGAATCAGCTGCGTTGTGATTTGATATCAAAGAATGATATTTCGCATTCAAGCTGGCGGCAGTCCTGGCGAATTTCCAGTTGTGATTTGATTTCAAAGATTGATATTTCGCATTCATATCAGTGCCGAAGATAGTGAACGGGAAGTTGTGATTTGATTTCAAAGATTGATATTTCGCATTTTACCTGTTGATGGCAACGCAGCTGGAAGAGTTGTGATTTGATTTCAAAGATTGATATTTCGCATTAAATAAAATTAATTCACCACCAAGAAACAAGTTGTGATTTGATTTCAAAGATTGATATTTCGCATTATTACCTACGTTCCTACGGTTGTCGCCATAGTTGTGATTTGATTTCAAAGATTGATATTTCGCATTATATAATAATTCTACGGTTTTATTTTTAATGTGTTATGAAGAAACGATGCGAAATAAAATGGACGGGATTGATCAGTTTATAGCTGTTCTTTCCCGTTTTTTTAATTTAAAAAAGCTCCAATTGTTTCGGTGCCCCCTCCAAAGGTTCGCTTTTTGCACCCCAATAGTTTACAATTTCTCCGTATTGCTTATCCGTAATTTGCAAAATACTTATCTGCCCCTTAGGTGGAATTATTTTTTCTATCCTTTTAAAATGCACATCTGTGCTTTGCACACTGGCACAGTGGCGGTTGTAAACCGAATATTGCATCATCGCAAATCCATCTTTTTGCAGTTCTTTCCGAAAACGAGCATAGTTCTTCCTGTCCTTTTTAGTATTGGTAGGCAAATCAAAAAATACAAATAACCACATGATCCGATAGGCATTTAAACGTGAACTATTGGAGTCTGACATTACTATGCTATTTTCACCTAAATAAGTGTCGGGTACTTAATTTGCTTTTCTTTTCCTTCAAAACATTTTGAAAGCGATGCTGTTGTATAGCCCATGGCAATCATCAACGGGCTTTTGTTTTCGCCCATCATCACGTCCATGCTTATTATTCCTATTAGTTTGGCTTTTGTTTCTTTTGACAAGATCAATTCATCAGGGTTTTCGGTAGTTATTTCCAAAACCAATTTGTCAACAAAAGGGCGATAAGGCTCCATAATATCATCGGCAAGGCAAAAGGCATTGTATTTATTATGGTGATGAATACCAAGAGTAGGAATTAATCCGGAACCCACCAAAGCTCGTGCACAGGCTGAGCGCAAAATAGTATATCCGAAGTTTAAGGCAGGGTTGGGTGGTATTCCATATCGGTCGCGGGTAAAATCTTCATTCCATATTTCGTTAATTGGAATGTTTTCAAAAAGAAATTTCCAGTAATGCCGGGCTGCCTGTGCCTCTTCATTGCCGGTGTCTCCGCTTAAAACTTTGGTAGCATAAAGTTTCAAGGCAGTATCGTTCTTGCCAAGTTGATTAAACAATTGCGCCTGGTTTCTTATTTTAGCTTTGATGGTTTGTTGCCACAGTTGTTTTTTTAATGGTTCACTGGC
>JANOXC010000074.1:0-3037 GCA_031418215.1 Bacteroidota bacterium | reverse complement strand
CGAGCAGCGGTGAAAAGGGCATTGGGGAAATTTAGTGTGTCACCTACCATTGATTTCGACAGGGAAAATAGTTTTGAAATTCCCCTTGAGAAAATGAATGAACGTCCGGTTGCGCCCACTATAAAAGTAACACCGGGTTATAATCCCTTTCATCCTAAACCTACAGAGGGAAATGTTCAACAACATTCATGGAAACCGGTTTTGGATAGAAGTAAGGTTGATCAGTGGCATCAATTGAATCGTGATATCGAAAAGAGCCCGTTGGCTGTTGCACAAATTGAATTGCATCCCGAATCAATCATTACTTCAGAATCACTCGCTGAATCATCATTTACACAATTATACCGGCAATATATATTCATCAACACATTCCCTACTGCCTTAATTATTGATCAGCAAAAGGCGCATGAAAGGGTTTTATATGAACGATTTAAAAAAGCAATGGATGCAAAAATCGTTTCTTCGCAGCAGCAACTTTTTCCTCAACCACTTGATTTCACACCGGGTGAAACAATATTGTTAAATGAATTGCTTCCCGATCTGCACGATATGGGATTTGATATTTCACCTTTTGGTGCAAATACATTTGTACTGCACGGCGCACCGGAAGAGGTGATTGTTGGAACGGAAAAGAAATTGTTGCATGGCATACTCGATCAATATGTTGACCAGCGAGATAATCAAAAACTGCAACCAAATGAAAACCTCGCCACTTCTATTGCAAGGCAATTGTCAATAAAATCCGGGCAAGCTTTGTCAACAAGGGAAATGAAGGAGTTGGTTACGGATTTGTTAGCCTGTGAAAATCCTAAATACACTCCTTCAGGTAAGCCGATCATTGCCAGGATGACTAGCGAATCAATTGCAAATTTATTTGGAGAATAACTTTTTAGCTTAATTAATTAGAAATCAGAAATGAATATCTTTTTTTGAAACCACACTTTTAGGAAATATATTTCACACCTCATATTAAATAACGATCTGTAATTTATAATGTACCAGGAATACCGCCCAACCAGTTTTCAAATTTTGCCACCGGTCGTAAAAAATTTGCTGATCATAAATGGCATTATGTTTTTAGCCAACTCCGTTTTGCAATCTAAATTTGGTTTTGAGCTTTCGGAATACCTTGGTTTATATTTCCCTGAGTCTTCAAAATTCCGAGGTTATCAATTGGTGTCTCACCTTTTTATGCATGGAAGTTTCATGCACGTTTTTTCTAACATGTTCGCACTTTGGATGTTTGGGAATATGCTGGAGAACTTTTGGGGCTCTAAACGATTTTTGACTTATTACCTTGTCACCGGACTGGGAGCCGCTGTTGTGCATTTGTTTTTTACGTGGTATGAAGTGGACCAAATGCGTGGTGCTATAGAGACTTATGCCGGTACAGCCAATTTTACCGATTTTAAAATGCTGCTTGATAAATTCCATGGATATATATATCCTGATCAATATGATTATTTCAATAAAATATATACTGACTGGCAGGTGAATCCGGGAGATTTATCAGTTAAGCAACAGTCAATTGAGGCTGCTTATAGTTTGCTTAGAAATAAAATTGATGTGCCCACTGTTGGTGCTTCAGGAGCAGTTTTCGGTGTGTTATTTGCTTTTGGAATGTTGTTTCCCAATACCATTTTATATGTTTATTTTGCATTGCCCATCAAAGCGAAATATTTTGTTGCTTTATATGGTTTATTTGAATTGTATTCAGGATTCGAGAATACGCCCGGCGATAATGTCGCGCATTTTGCTCATTTAGGGGGGATGTTATTTGGTTTTATTTTATTGCGCATTTGGAATAAATACAATAGAAAGAATTTTTATTAGCACGATGAAAAATTTTATCAGGGACATTAGATTAAGTTTTGGAAATGCAACCGCTTTGTACAGGCTAATGATGATCAATGTTTTAGTGTTTCTCATCATTCAAACCATTCGATTGTTGTTGTTTCTTACCGGCAACCATGCAGATAGTTTTATGGATTATGCTTACCATTTGAGCCTGCCTGCTTCTTTTGCAACATTGTTAAGCAACCCCTGGTCAATCATTACTTATATGTTTTTGCATTTTAGCTTTATGCATATTTTTTTTAATCTGCTGATCTTATTTTGGACTGGCAAATTATTTACGGAGTACCTCGGGAATGATAAACTGTGGGCAACCTATATATTAGGTGGCCTGGCAGGTGCAATATGTTATTTGGTGGTTTACAATGTTTTCCCGGCCTTTTCTCAAGGCATTGATTCAGCAAGGTTATTGGGTGCTTCAGCCGGTGTTATCGCAGTTATGGTTGCCATTGCCACGCTTTTGCCTGATTATACCGTTCAACTTCTGCTTTTTGGTCCTGTGAAATTAAAATACATAGCGCTCTTTTCTATTTTGCTGTATGCTATCAGTATTCCAGATGGTAATGCAGGAGGCAATATCGCACATCTTGGAGGTGCTTTTTTTGGATTTATTATGGTAAAGCAGTTGAAGAAAGGAAATGATTTAACAGCCTGGCTGGTAAAAATACCTGCTCTATTCAATAAACCGCGGATGCGGGTGGTAACTTCAGAGAAAAAAAAGCGGGGAGCATCGGAAGCTGACTTTGCCGAGCGCAGGAAATCAAGGCAGGAAACCATCGACAAAATACTAGATAAAATCAGTCAATCCGGCTATGAAAGTCTTACGGCTGAAGAAAAAGATATCCTTTTCAAGGCAAGCAAGAATTTTAAAGAGTAAATATACTTCTATTAGAAATTATTTTATTTGCTAAATATTTATTTCATTTAATTCCGTAATTTTGGAGCATTAAATGAAACCTTAATTTTGCCGATTGCTATTAATTTTTCAAGAGGAATCTTACCGAATGGAGTTAATGAACAGCTTTGACGCAGGATGTTAATTTTTACCAACTGACTTAAATACAAATTACAACTACACGATTTCGCTATTCTATTTCTTTGTTAACTTTAAAATTACTAAATACTTTCAATCATGCGTGTAAAAATTTCATTTCTAAGGGATCAAATGTCGGCAAACACCATC
>JANOXC010000073.1:0-6155 GCA_031418215.1 Bacteroidota bacterium | reverse complement strand
AATGATAATATGGCTCCGGCAATCCAGGCATATATAAAATTAGGCCCGCCCATAAGGTCAATTACCAAAGGCAGCACAACAAATGGTCCAATACCAACCATGTCAATCATATTGATGACTGTCGACTGAAAAAGCCCTAGTTTTCGATCTAAAGTTGGTTGATTTGCCTTTGTCATAGCAGACGAATATAAATATTAATGCAGCAATGCGATATAGACGGTTGATAAAGCCTTTGATTTAATTCTTAATCACTTGGAAAAGGGACGTTTCCGGTTGTATCTTCACGTATCAACTAAAATCAAACACCATGAATCTGTCTCAAAAATTAGATCGTTGGGCGTATGCGCATCACCCTCGTTGGATTGAACTGCTTCGGATTGCATTAGGAATCATTTTATTTCTAAAAGGATTTCTGTTTGTTCAGGATACGGAGAGCCTTGTTGAGATGCTAAAGAATAGCAGGTTTGAATGGGTCTCTTTTGCTTTAGCTCACTATGTCGCATTTGCACATCTGGTCGGAGGTGTTATGATTGCTATTGGCTTATTAACGCGTTTGGCAGTAGCATTTCAAATTCCAATTTTATTAGGTGCTGTTATTTTTATTCAAAACAAATCAGGATTTTTATCTGTAAATCCTGAATTACCTTTTGCATTGTTGGTTTTAATAATGCTAATTTTCTTCTTTATTTATGGGTCAGGCCCTGATTCTGCCGACCAAGCTTTGATCAATGAAAGAAAGGAAGAAAAAGGATAGTTTGCATTGTAAAACCAAATATCTATGAAGAATCTCTTGTTAAAACCACATTAGATTTTTTCATTTTATTCGACAAAAGGTTAAAGGATTAATTTTGTTTTCGAATAAAAAAATCCAGCTTTATTTTGAGTTAACAGTATTTCAATCGATTGAAAGTTGTTATTTATAATAAAAGGATAATGACCTGATTTAAAGTACCTGACATCATTGTGGATAAGGTTATTTAAGAGCATTCAGAAATTAGTATATTTTCGTACCGAATAAACTCTAAAAACTATGGCTTACAATTTATTGAAAGGGAAGTCCGGAATCATTTTCGGTGCCCTCGATTCTAACTCAATAGCATGGAAAGTGGCTGAGCGATGTCATGCTGAAGGGGCAAAGTTTGTATTGAGCAACGCTCCTGTTGCCATGCGCATGGGTGCTATCAACCAACTGGCGGAGCAATGTGGTTCGCAAATAATTGGAGCAGATGCCACTTCCATACCTGATCTTGAGAATCTTTTTTCAAAATCGATGGATATTTTGGGTACTAAGATTGATTTTGTTCTTCATAGTATTGGGATGTCTCCCAATGTACGCAAGGGGAAAATATATACAGATCTTGACTATGAATACTATCATAAAACCATTGATATTTCTTCCATGTCGCTCCATAAAGTATTACAAACCGCTATGAAGCTGGATGCAATCAATGAGTGGGGTAGTGTAGTTGCACTGACATATATTGCAGCACAACGCGTATTTCCTGATTACAATGATATGGCAGATGCTAAATCAATGCTGGAAAGTATTGCCAGGAGTTTTGGTTATCAATATGGCATTAAAAAGAATGTGCGTGTGAATACTATTTCTCAGTCGCCAACAAAAACTACAGCCGGAAGCGGAGTAAAGGGTTTTGATGCTTTTTATAATTTTGCCAATGCCGTTTCACCTTTAGGGAATGCCAGCTCCGATGCTTGCGCTGATTATACGATCTCTTTATTTTCTGACCTGACAAAAATGGTAACAATGCAAAATCTTTTCCATGATGGAGGTTTTTCCTTTACAGGAGTAAGTCATGAAGTAATGGAAAAGTTTGGAAGCTAAGGAGGGATCTCAGTCAGACGATTTGTTTTGTCTTAAATGCATTCATAAAAAAACCTCCTGTTTAAGCAGGAGGTTTTATATATAAAGGAACAATCATTAACTCTCTTCTTTTTTCTTTCTCGATTTTGCCGGTTTCACAATTACGATTTTCAATAATTCAGGATCTTTGACTTTGTCATGAGAGATTTCTATCATGTCTCCTTCCACCATTTCTGACTTGATAATTTCTTCAGCCAATGGGTCTTCTACATACTTTTGAATAGCTCGTTTTAATGGACGCGCTCCAAAGTTTACATCATAACCTTTATCAGATAGGAAATCTTTTGCTTCTTCAGTTAATTTGATTTTATAACCTAACTCATTTACCCGTTTATATAAATATTCCAATTCGATATCAATAATTTTATGAATATCCTCTTTACTTAAACTGTTAAAGATCACAACATCATCAACACGATTCAAGAACTCAGGTGCGAATGCTTTCTTCAATGAATTTTCAATCACGCCACGTGAGTTATCATCTACCTGAGTCTGACGTGATGAAGTATTAAATCCAACACCTTGTCCAAAGTCTTTTAATTGACGTGACCCAATATTAGAGGTCATGATAATGATGGTATTCTTAAAATCAACTTTTCTGCCTAAGCTGTCAGTGAGCTGTCCATCATCCAATACCTGTAACAACAGATTGAAAACATCAGGATGCGCTTTTTCAATTTCATCCAACAACACCACTGAATAAGGTTTACGTCTAACTTTTTCTGTTAACTGTCCGCCTTCTTCGTATCCAACATATCCCGGAGGAGCACCAATCAATCGACTTACTGCGAATTTCTCCATGTATTCGCTCATATCAATCCGTATTAAGGAATCCTCATTGTCAAAGAGATATTTGCTGATCACCTTTGCCAATTCAGTTTTACCAACTCCGGTTGGACCAAGGAAAATAAATGTTCCAATTGGTTTATTTGGATCCTTTAATCCGGCACGATTACGCTGAATGGCTTTAACAATCTTTCTAACAGCTTCATCCTGTCCAATGACCTTACCTTTCAACTCATCGCCCATTTTTAACAAGCGCGTTGTCTCTGCTTGCGCTATTCGGTTCACGGGGACACCACTCATCATAGCTACTACCTCAGCCACACTTTCTGCAGAAACCTCATAGCGTTGGGTTTTGGTATCGTCTTCCCAAGCTTTTTTTGCTGCTTCTAACTGCTCCAATAATTGCTTTTCAGTATCTCGTAAGCGTGCAGCTTCTTCATATTTCTGACTTCTTACTACACGATTTTTTTCATTTTTAATATCCTGAACTTTGTTTTCCAACTCCACAATATTTTGCGGAACGTGGATATTGTTCAAGTGAACCCTGGCACCGGTTTCATCCAAAGCATCAATGGCTTTATCAGGAAGAAAGCGATCGGTGATGTACCTGTTTGTCAGTTTTACACAAGCTAAAATGGCTTCATCAGTATACGTTACATGATGGTGCTCTTCGTAACGTTCCTTAATATTTTGCAGGATTTGAATCGTTTCTTCAACATTAGTTGGATCAACAATTACTTTTTGAAATCTGCGATCCAAAGCGCCATCTTTTTCTATATATTGTCTGTACTCATCGAGCGTGGTTGCACCAATACATTGAATTTCACCACGAGCAAGAGCCGGTTTAAACATATTAGAGGCATCCAGCGAACCTGAGGCACCACCGGCACCAATTATGGTATGAATCTCATCGATGAATAAGATGACATCAGGAGATTTTTCAAGCTCATTCATTACTGCTTTCATCCTTTCTTCGAACTGTCCGCGGTACTTTGTGCCAGCCACTAAAGAGGCAAGGTCAAGTGTTACAATTCGTTTATTGAAAAGTATACGTGATACCTTGCGTTGAATGATTCTTAAAGCCAGACCTTCAGCTATAGCTGATTTACCAACACCAGGCTCACCAATAAGTATTGGGTTGTTTTTCTTTCTTCGGCTTAGGATTTGAGAAACCCTTTCAATTTCCTTTTCACGACCAACAATTGGATCAAGTTTTCCATCCTCTGCTGCCTTTGTTAAATCACGCCCAAAATTGTCAAGTACAGGAGTCTTAGATTTTGCATCTCCGGTTTTCTTGGCTGAGCCGAATGAAGGACCGTCATCATCTTTTGAATATGGATCATCATCGGAAGAACTTTGAGGCGATTCTGCCCTGAAATTATTTTTAAAGAGTTCAAGCTCTTCACGCATTATGTCATAGGTTACTCCAAACTGATTAAGAATCTGAGTGGCGATATTATCCTCATCCTTCAAAATCGAAAGTAAAAGGTGTTCTGTGCCTATGACTTCGCTCTTAAAAATTTTTGCTTCCAGATAAGTGATTTTCAATGCTTTCTCTGCTTGTTTAGTAAGCGGAATATTATTCAGGTTAGATACATTACCCGAACTGCCTTTTACGGCATTTTCTATCGACTTACGTAATTCAACCAGGTTGATATTGAGAGACTTTAAAAACTTAATAGCCATTCCTTCTCCTTCACGTATGAGGCCGAGTAATAAATGTTCTGTTCCTATATAATCATGACCAAGTCGTAATGCCTCTTCCCGACTGTATGTGATCACATCTTTTACCCTGGGTGAAAACTTAGCTTCCATAATTTTGTGTTTGTTTTGGTTTAATTCAACGAGATGCTTTTGAAAAGGTTTTATTAGGGGTTGTGTTATTTACAATAATTGATGTAAGATTTTTGAAATAGGTGACTAAGATAAGAAGATCATATAACTTAAATCAAAATCGTTTTTCAATATTAATTGCATAATTCACATGTTAATAAATCCTGCTACCAATACACCAAAAATATGCCAGCAATTAACTACCTTCGTGTGCCCTATAAGATTACTTATTAACATAATGCATTCTCTCTCTGAAAACATTGTTTTAGAGGGCTTTCAATTGATTGTAAAAATATACTGACAAAATAACATACACGATTTAAAATAATGGCTGACGGCGAGAAGATTATTCGGATTAACATTGAAGATGAAATGAAAACAGCCTACATCGATTATTCGATGTCGGTAATAGTATCGAGGGCATTACCCGATGTAAGAGATGGCCTTAAACCTGTACATCGCAGGGTGCTATACGGAATGCTGGACCTGGGTGTCCTTTCTAATCGTGCTTATAAGAAATCAGCACGTATTGTGGGAGAAGTACTTGGAAAGTATCACCCACATGGTGATACTTCCGTTTATGATGCCATGGTTCGTATGGCGCAGGATTGGTCTTTACGCTATCCTTTAGTTGATGGACAAGGAAATTATGGATCAATTGATGGTGATCCACCGGCAGCAATGCGTTATACAGAGGCTCGTTTGCGCAAAATCGCTGAAGAGATGCTTGTTGATATTGATAAGCAGACGGTTGATTTTAGGCTGAATTTTGATGATACGCTAGAAGAGCCAACTGTTTTGCCTTCTAAAATTCCCAATCTGTTATTGAATGGAGCCTCGGGGATTGCTGTTGGAATGGCTACCAACATGGCACCTCATAATATAACTGAAGTTTTAACTGCAATTATCGCATACATTGATAATAAGGATATTACCATTGAGGAGTTGATTAAATACGTGAAGGCTCCTGACTTTCCTACGGGAGGAATTATTTATGGTTATAGCGGAGTAAAAGAAGCATTAGAAACCGGAAGGGGTAGGGTAGTAATGCGTGCCAAAGCCATTATTGAAACGTTAGATAGCGGGAGGGAGCGAATCATTGTCACTGAAGTACCTTTTCAGGTCAACAAGGCTGAAATGATCAAAAAGACCGTTGATCTTATTAATGAAAAGAAAATAGAAGGGATTAGCGATATAAGAGATGAATCTGACCGCGATGGTTACCGGGTGGTTTATGAGATTAAACGTGATGCCATGGCTAACGTTGTATTGAATAATCTTTATAAATACACTTCACTTCAAAGCTCTTTCAGCGTCAACAATATCGCTTTAGTCCATGGTCGCCCGGTAATGCTGAATTTAAAAGATCTTATTCAACATTATGTAGAACACCGTCATGATGTTTTGATAAGAAAGACCCGTTTTGACTTATCAGAAGCTGAAAAACGTGCACACATTTTAGAGGGATTGTTAATAGCATTAGATCATTTGGATGCAGTAATTAGCCTGATTCGAAATTCTCAAACTCCTGATGAAGCGAAGAGTGGATTAATGGAAACTTTTGCATTAAGTGAGATACAATCCAAAGCAATCCTTGAGCTTCGTTTACAAAGACTTACCGGATTAGAGCGTGATAAGATTAAAGAAGAATTCA
>JANOXC010000072.1:0-1627 GCA_031418215.1 Bacteroidota bacterium | reverse complement strand
AAGATTATGACAAAATCATCAAATTGTATCCTTACTTTTTAGAAGCCTATTATAACAGGGCCGAAATTAAATTTCTTTTGCATGATGTTGCCGGCTCAAAAAAGGACATGGAAACAGGTCAAATGATGAGTGATGTTTATCATGCAAAAAGCAACTCACAACTTAGTCGTGATTCAACACTGATTGTTGGTTTGTTTCGGCTGAGTGCGGATTTTGAAAATACCCCTAAAACATCAATTGATACATTAAACATTCAATTCCAGTCATACTTTTATATTTCTGAAAATAGTGAACTCTTAAACGGACATTCTATAAACAGCCATCTGCTTAATAAAATCAATAAGCAAGAAAACAAATCATTTGTTTTCACAAACAACGAGATAACATCCGACGGAATATTTTTCAATCATCCCAAAAGTACGGCTATAGACTGGACGGAAGTCATCCGAAAAACAAACAGCTATTTTATTAATGATGCCAAAGAATACATTAACACCCTTATCAGTGATGACACACTTAACCCATTGGCGTTTTTTCAGCGTGCTATTCTTACTTGCCGTGAAATTGAATCACTAAACAACCTTAACATACGTTCAAAATCAGGCAAATCTTCCTTTGATGCAGATGCAAATAAAGTAAATGAAATGTGGGCTTCAGCAATGAATGACTATACAAAGGCCATACAACTTGAGCCTACTTTTTATTTCGCCTATTTTAACAGGGGTAATATTAAATGTATGTTAAGCGACTTTGAAGGTGCGCTTAAAGACTATGAAACAGGAGCGGAACTAAAACCCGACTTTGCAGAAGCGCATTTTAACTCGGGATATGTAATGTATTACCTCAACGACAGGAAAACGGCCTGCAATGAATTTAGCAAAGCGGGAGAATTAGGGATTACCTCCTCCTATTCTTTTATCAAGAAGTACTGCACTTCGATTACCAAGTAACTGACAAAAGTTACAGAGGAACTGCACCATGAATCTTCCTGTGTATTTTACTATTGCGAAGTAGTAAACATCAACGAATTACGAATCCTTACTAATATACGAATTGAAATTTATGTCCATGGTTGGCGTCCTTGCCGATCCCTTTTGCATTTATGTCACTATAGCCGCGCTGTTTTTCACAGGACTATGAAGCCAACACTTCGACTCAATTTTTTCACCATTTTTTCTACGATATACTTCTTGCGCCAACAACTATCTTTGCAATAATTCGAATTGTTTAGCATCACAATCCAGCTTAATAAATAAATTAATATCAAATCAACTTACACAAAAGTCAAATCATGCATTTCAGAATTTTTGCAATAATTATTCTTCCCTTCGTCTTTACACTACCAACTTTTGCACAAACCAGCAACATAAAAGGCAAGGTTACTGACCTCAACACTAACGCTGCCATTCCCTTTGCACAAGTTTATATCAATAACACAACCTATAATGCTGTTACTGATACCAATGGTAATTATACTATCAGCGGTGTCGTTCCGGGCATTTACAATATAACCTGCAGTTACATTGGATATAAACCTTTAACCAATTATGAATTACAGGTTACAACAGTAAAATCACTGGTTGTTAATTTTTCACTGGAGGAAAATGCTTTGATATTAAGTGAAGTA
>JANOXC010000071.1:0-1809 GCA_031418215.1 Bacteroidota bacterium | reverse complement strand
GTCTGCAACAAATTAAAAGGGGTAACTGAGACCGGAAAATCAAGGAGTTCAATTTCATCAAAAGCATCTTCAAATGGGGAACGTTCTAAAACCGGTAATTTATATTCCTTAACAGGTTCCTGAAGTAACATTAGGTTACGGTTCTCAGGTTTGAAATTGATTAAAATCAATCGTGCTAGTATCAGTAATTCATTTTTGGGTTTGCCCGTAAAACGGAAAGCACCAATAAAGATGAGTAGTTGTATGCCTTCAATTCCAATAGGGATTCGGTTGATGAAATCTTCGAGGGAAATGTACAGCCCCTTTTCTTCGCGTTCTTTGACCAGTAGTTCTGCCGTTTTCGATTCCAAGCTCTTTAAATGCTGAAACCCTAAGTAGATATTCTTTCCGTACACTTTTGTTTGATGATCACTTTTGTTTACACAAGGGTTGTGGATTTTGGCACCGGACATTTTGGCTTCGTGTAGGTACACTTCGGTTCGATAAAATCCTCCGAAATTATTGATTACCGCAGTCATGAACTCTATGGGATAATAGGTTTTTAAATAAAGACTTTGGTAACTCTCCACAGCATAGGAAGCGGAGTGCGCCTTGCAAAAGGAATACCCTGCAAAGGATTCTATTTGTCGGTAAATTTCCTGACTTAGTTGTTCAGGGTGTCCTTGGTTTTTACAAGAATCAAAGAAATCGTCTTTTACTTTTTGCAATGCTGCTTTGGAGCGCCCTTTACCACTCATCGCCCGACGCAGGATATCCCCATCGGCTGCTGGAAGTCCGCCATAATGCAAAGCAATCTTGATAACGTCTTCCTGATATACCATAATGCCATACGTTTCACCTAATTGCTCTTTAAACACCTCATGGAAATAGTCAAACTTATCAGGATAATTATGTCTGAAAATATATTCTTTCATCATTCCGGATTGTGCCACTCCCGGACGGATAATGGAGGATGCGGCTACCAACACTTTGTAATTGTCACATTTTAATCTTCGGAGCAACCCTCGCATGGCCGGACTTTCGATATAGAAACAACCAATAGTTTTACCCTGGCTTAATAGTCTGTTGCAGGTGGGTTCGTCTTTGGAAAGTGTAGTATCACGGATATCGACTTCGATACCTTGATTTTCTCTAATCAACTTTACGGTGTCGTCGATGTGACCAATACCGCGCTGGCTAAGAATATCGAATTTATCAAAACCAATATCTTCAGCTACGTGCATGTCAAACTGCACTATAGGAAAGCCTTTTGGCGGCATTTCCAAGCCCGTAAAATTGGTTATTGGTTCTTCTGAAATGATAATGCCACAGGAGTGCATGCTTCTTTGATTGGGGTATTTTTCGAGCATCATGCCGTATTCCTGTACCATTTTGACCACATCGTTTTTATGATGTTTTGCCATTGGGTTCTTTGCCAGATTATCGAGTTCTTCTTTTGGTAAACCGAATACCTTTCCGACTTCACGGAAAATGGAACGGTATTTAAATTCGACATTAGTCCCACAAAATGCTACATGATCTCTGCCGTATTTATTAAAAATGTATTCTAAGATGGTATCGCGTTCACGCCAAGACCAATCAATATCAAAATCGGGTGGTGTTTTTCGGTTGACGTTTAAAAAGCGTTCAAAATACAAGTCGAGTTCCAACGGACAAATGTTGGTGATGTCGAGACAATAGGCAATGATGCTGTTGGCACCACTACCCCGCCCTATGTGCAAAAACCCTTTACTAATACTGTACTGCACAATATCCCAAGTAATAAGGAAGTAGCCACTGAACTCCAAATCGTTAATTACTTTCAATTCC
>JANOXC010000070.1:0-65421 GCA_031418215.1 Bacteroidota bacterium | reverse complement strand
TACCATGACTTCTAATGGCACCGGCCTCTTTGAACCATTTAGACATGCCCGCATTAGTTTCAACAACATCTTTGTTGCTGATCCGTTTTTTACGATTTGGTTTTTGATATCATTTATAGCATTGCTTATCCTTAAAAACACATCTTCAAGAAAAAAATTCTGGATACGATTTGGTGTAGTATTGGGATCATCCTATTTAATATATACGATATTCAATAAGTATGAAGCTGATAAAATATTCAAGGATTATTACGCAAAAAATAATATCAGTACAGAAACTTATTTCTCAGCACCGGCACCATTAAACAACTGGTTGTGGATGGGAATGGCAAAAGATCATGATAGTATTTACACTTGCTATTATTCCTTATTTGATAAATTGCCAATTCAGTTTTATATAGCAGCGCCAATCAATGATAGTTTACTGACTACTGTCAGGAAGGATAGAAGTGTGAATACTGTTTTAAGAATATCACAAGGCTATTACAGTGTGCAAAAAGAAAATGACAAACTGGTATTGAGTGATACACGATTTGGATTGCGGAATGGTTGGGATAAAGAAGAAGCACAATTTGTTTTTCGATTTAATATTGAAAAAGATAAGGATGATATCATTACCGTTAATCAGACTGAGCTTCCCGGTATCGACGGTAATGCATTTAGGTTGCTTATTGCGCGGATTAAAGGAAATTGAGCAGGGCCCATTAATTATTGGAATATTGAATATTGAACCCCTGATTCACAAGGAATTTGTTATTGATTGGCCAATAATTAATGCTTTTTCGTCAAAAAGATTTCCCTAATCGATATTTGGAATGTAATATTTAGCATATAACAAACAACCAGCTGTTGTGCACAGTATTTGGTTATATCAATATTTGTTTGACAGTCAATAAAAAACGTTTCCGAATCAGGAGATGGAAGATTGTTTATTTTGAATTCTGTATTTATTATATAAATAACACACTTCAGGAATATTAAAAAGGTAATGCAGGTTTATAAGATAAACAAATCAAACAGATGATAAAAGGGATAACACATAAAACGGAAGTAAATATTTTCAAATTTGAGTATTTACTTCAGGATCATTTAAAATTATATATAAAGGCATTCCTGATAACAGGATTCTGTATTTGTATGGTTATTAAAGCAAACGGTCAGGCTGCCAATCTCGATCAGGTTAGGAATGGCCCAGCTTCAGCACCTACTTCTCCGGGAGCCTGGGTTAACGGGAATGTAAATGCTTCGCAAGCACATATGGTAGAAGGATATTCTGTTCCTTACCGCATGACTGTTACAGGACTTTCTGCAGGTGCTCATCAGCTTGACATTGGTTATAATACGCGCGTAAGCGGAAAAAATGCAATAGACTATTTAACATCATTTAACAGGCTGGAACCTCACATAACACAATTCGGTCATGCGGCTGAGTTGTTGGATCCATTGTTAGGTTCAGGTTTATTTTCACCTGCTGTTGTAACTTTTCCTATTCCAATCCCAACAGCAACAAGAATGATAAATGGTTTGCCACAGCCACAAACAAGTTTTAATGCATTAATTGCAGGTCAGCGATTAATGACTATGTATAACGGCCTAACGATTGACAGTATTACCTATCTTTCTCAGGGTGCGATAACTTTATCAAGTGCATCTTCTGTTATCAGGATATGGTTTCGTACTTCCAATCCAACAGTAATATTTGCCTGGGGTGGTCACATTGCCAGCCAATATGATTGGGGGACAGGATTTTCAGCATCAGGAATTAGCGGATCTCCTTATCATATGAAACTTGTTGCCATAGATGGTGGCGGGGGAAGCCAGGATCGTGCACTGCAGGCTTCTGCCGTTGCGGCACCACAATGTTTAATCAGCGGTCCAATTTCAGTTTGTTCAGGAAGCACTAATATATATAGCGGCCCTACAGGGTTAGGATTTGCCTATACATGGGCCATAATAAACAATACATCAGGTGCCACTATAGTTGGATCTAACTCCGGACAAACAGTTTCCGTAAACTCAGGTTCTACAACAGGAAGTTATGGGTTACAGATTAATGTATCATCAGGATTATCCAATAGTGTATGTAACATTACAATAACCGTGAGCGGAGCAACATCGTGCTCCATTTCACCATCAGGGTCACTTTGTCCCGGTGCAAGCAGAGTATATTCGGCGCCTACTGGTATGGATAGTTATCAATGGAGTATTACAGGGTCAGGTAGTGTTTCAGGGTCTTCAACAGGACAAACAGTCAGCGTGCTGGCAGCAAATGCATGTAATGGTTCCTATAACCTTTCTCTTACTGTAACGAAGGGAGTATGTTCATCCACTTGCTCACAAAATGTTTTAGTGGTAGATGCAACAGCGCCAACGATTGGTCAACCAGGAGCGAATGCGATATTAAGCTGTACGGCAACGCCGGTATTTACACCACCAACTGTAGCTTCCGACGGATGCGATCCGAATCCTGTAATACAGGAAGTATCTGATATTACGACACCGGGGAAATGCGCAAATTTTTATACGAGAACCAAAACATGGATTGCTGTTGATGCCTGCGGAAATTTATCTAGCAAGGTTACTCAAACAATAAATGTATTGGATAATACACCACCATCTATAAACTGCCCGGCTCCAATTGTGTTAGGCTGCAATGCAGCAATTCCTGCACCGGATCCGTCTGCAATATCAGCATCAGATAATTGTGCAGGTAATATTACCATAGAATTTGTTAGTGATGGTACGCCAACAACCAGCAGCGCGTGCATTGAAACAATAAAAAGAACATATCGTGCTATAGATGCATGCGGAAATGAAACAACATGTACACAATCTATATCTAGAACGGTAGATGAAATTCCACCGGTATTAACATGTCCGGCCGATGTGCAGATTGAATGCAACGCCTCAACAGCTCCTGTCAACACAGAGACTGCGACTGCAACAGATAATTGCTCGGTGCAGGTAACATTCAGTGATGAAACATATTCACAAAATTGTTATTCATATATAACACGTACGTGGACTGCCACCGACTTATGCGGAAATACCGCTACCTGTGAGCAGCATATAGTTATTGCAGACCGCACACCCCCGGTATTTGTTTGTACATCATCTGTGCAGTTAACATGCGGCGCAGCGATTCCAACACCAGTTGTTACTGATAATTGCTCAGGACTTTCCGAGATTCAACTATTTTTTAATGATGCCTTCGTAACAGGAGGCTGTCAGGGAAGTACAAACAGAACCCGCACATGGACGGCAATAGATGCAAGTGGCAACAGAAGTACCTGCATTCAGCAAATCAGCTTTGTATCAGCAAGACCTGCAAGTAAGGAAGTCACCGGAATGAAAGGAGCAACAATAAATTCAGATTTTCAGATCGCAGCATATCCAAATCCGTTTAATTCAAAGGTGACCATTGAGTTTATTCCCAAAACATCAATGACCGTCAAACTTGAAATTTATAATTTGAGTGGCGAAAAAATTTCCGAATTATATAGTGGACAAGCAGAAGCGGACAAAGCTTATAAATTTGATTTTAAAGGAGACAACATTGCACAAGGAATTTATTTTTATAAACTCAGTGCTAATGGCAAGACTTATACAAAGAAGTTGATATTCATCAAGCAATAGACCATTTATTTTAAGCTGATAAAGCAGACTCCCATTTTCAGGTGCCTGCTTTATATTAAAATCGTCAGCTAACAATGTTCTCTCAACATTCGGAATGAAATATATTATGTGATAATCATTGTTAAGCGCATTGAAGTCAACATGATTCACACTCTTTATCCAGAACAGCAATAGTTTTAGCATAGAGCATCTTTGCTTCCTTCACTGTTTCACCAATACATACCATTCCTAATTTACCATATTGCGATAACGCACCAATCATGTGAAACATCACTCCTGTTTGTTTAGTGCTATCATATAAAATCTGGTTGCACATAGCAATATCAATCAAGTCATGTGGTGTCAGGCGTTTGTATCTTTCATTCACCACATTGTCGGAAGCAAAATAACATCTTGTGTCTCCATTAGGAATGAAATAGGATCCTTTTCGCCAGTCAAAATCTCCACTAGTTAAAAACTTCAACATAATAAACGGATGTGTTGTGCCGCCTTTACGTAAATTAATTTCAATGGCATAATGTTTCCAGCCTGTAGCCTCATAAACTGAAATAAAATCAACACCAAACCTTCCCAAAACACCTAATCTTTGCATTTCATCAGCAATTCTTTTCCCCATCACTGCAATTTCGGTGTGATAATCTATATTGGCAGGGAAGGTAGCACCCTGGAAAACCTGTCCGCTTTTACCTCCCAGCAATTGGTCATGTGTTGAGATAATTTCTGAATCGCCCATTGGATTGACCCTGCACTGTACAGAAGGAGATTCTTTAATGTCCCCTTCCATAAACTCTTCAACAATGCCGCCCATGCCACAGAATTTCTGCATGAATTCATCATAGGTCATGTGTGCTGCGATCACCTGCAGTGTTTGTGGTAATTTTAGTAAAATAATTTCAGCAAGTTTTTTATCTGAGGCAGCAAGTTTCTCAAACTTAAAAACAGCATTCCCCTCGCCGGAAAATCCATCGTTCATTTTTACAACTGCTTTGCGCAAGGAAGGATTGTTTTTTTTCAATAAAGCCAATGCTGAAGCAATCTCATTTTCATTCTGCAAGTTTTCAATTCCTGCCGGCAAAGGAATGCCCAGCTTTTTAAATATAAGCCGGCTACCGGTTTTTGTGCCGAGATGCAGTAAGTCAGGATTGCATCCAAAGACTGGAATATTTAAAGCAAGGGCCAGTTTTTTTTCCTGTTCAGTGACGTTGAATGAAGTGATATGTGCAAGTTCAGGATATTTAATTTGCTCTTTTATACGTTTGATAAGACGCGGACGCTCCAGTATTTTATCTGTTAGCGATCTGGAAGAAGCATCATAACAACTTAACATCGTTAATCTTTGACGGGCATGGTAACCAGTAATTCCGGGAAGTAGGTGCAGGTAATAATCAATGATGCTATTTTCAATAGGTACACTTGTTATATATATAACCCGTGTACGGGGCATTCGAAGCAATAGAAGCATGCAAAGCATACGTTCCTCATAATGGATGACTCCCGTAATCGTTTTAAGGATTTCACTATCCAGCGAAAGGCTTGGTATGATCACCACCGTCTTCTCTGCTAAATCATTCAGGAAGATATCTTGAAAATTTTTAGTAAAACGCTCTTGTAACCCAAGAAAAGCTACATCGTCAGCAGTAATTGTGCGCTGAGGTGAAGAGGGGATATTTTCAATAATTTCCATTGGTATAAAGATACTCTAAGCTACGTAATTAACAATAATTTAATTGTTATACCATGACGAAAATCATGTTTACGCTAATTCATTATTTTTGTAGTCAGCAAATCAGTACCCATCATCTCTTTACCACCTTAAAAATAACCCCTTGCTCCCAATAGAAAACTACGAAGCCCCAGGACAAAGCACAGGCAAACAGCTTTATGATTACCAACGCGGAGCGATTGAAGAGATCTTTGAAAAACTGAAAGATCACCCTTCCAGGTATAACCTGCTTTATCAGTTACCAACGGGTGGAGGCAAAACTGTTATCTTTTCTGAAATAACACGTCGATTTATTGCCAATACAGGCAAGAAGGTGATGATCCTTACCCATCGGGTTGAACTTTGCAACCAGACTTCAAAAATGTTGAATGAGTTTGGGGTAACCAATAAGATCATCAGCAATGATGTAAAGGAATTACCTGTTCCCAATGAATTCAAATGTTTTGTAGCCATGGTGGAAACATTGAACAATAGGTTGCGCGATAAAATTCTTGATCTGGACGATATCGGATTAATGATTGTGGATGAGGCACATTATAATTCTTTTGGAAAGCTGTTCCGGTTTTATGAGAAAGGTGTTGTTTTGGGTGTAACTGCTACGCCATTAAGCTCCAACATCAATTTACCAATGCGTGAAAATTATGATGAGTTGATTGTTGGGGAATCGATATCATCGTTAGTGGGAATGGGATTTCTTTCCAAAGCAACAACTTACAGTTATCATGTTGGATTATCATCGTTAAAGATTGGCATTAACGGAGACTACACAGTAAGCTCTTCCGAGCGGTTGTATACCAATCATCTCATGCAAGATAAATTGTTAAATGCATACCGCGAAAAATGTTTAGGTAAGAAGACCTTGATCTTTAACAACGGTATTTCCACTTCGCAATATGTGTATGCTTCATTTAAGGAAGCAGGTTATGATGTCCGGCATCTTGATAATACGAATTCTCCTAAAGAAAGAAGGGATATCCTGCAATGGTTTCGTGACAAGCCCGATGCCATTCTGACTTCTGTAAGTATTTTGACGACTGGTTTTGATGAACCAACAGTCGAATGTATAATGCTGAACCGCGCAACAAGATCTTTAACATTATACTTTCAGATGATTGGAAGGGGCTCTCGCGTACTTCCCAATAAGAACGAGTTTACGGTTGTAGATTTAGGAAATAACCTAAGCCGCTTCGGTTTGTGGGATGCTCCTATTGACTGGGACAGCATTTTTCGTAACCCTGATCTTTTCCTCACAACTATTTACAGTGATGAAGAGATTGAACGCAATTATAAATATGTAATGCCCGATGAGTTGCGGGAGAAATTTATAAAATCTGATCCTATCGATTTTGATATTAAGAATGAACATAAAAAAGCACTGGCAAATCGGGAAAGACCAAAGGTTGTAATTGATCGCTCATTACAACAGCAAGTTAAAATATGCATGGAAAACAGTGCAGATATTGATGAGGCCTTGCTGCTGGCGGAAATGATAAAAGAAGAAATTGATTTTCGTGTACGCGTTTTTTGCCGATGCCTCAGTAAGACATCAGAGAGTTATGTAAAATGGTTGCAAGATGAATACAAGCGGAAGTTGAAGATCACATTGATACATAACTTTCAATTGATATCACATGCTGATAAGGAGCAACTACCGGAATGATTCGAAAATTAAGCAAGATCCATGTATTTTAATCAACGAATTACGAATTGCTGCGAATATTACGAATAGATGATTCTGTTCTATATGATTTACATCAAAGCAAATACCAATTCGTAAATTAGTATATATTAGTATTCGTTGATAATTATTACTTTTGCAAAAAAAAATTCCACATGTCAAACCCAATAGTATTTTTTGATATCACCACTGATGGTGAAAAAGCAGGTCGTATTGTATTTGAATTACACGCCGATGTAACGCCTAAAACAGCAGAAAATTTCCGGGCATTATGTACTGGTGAAAAAGGTTTCGGATATAAAGGTTCTCCTTTCCATCGCATCATTCCCAACTTTATGTGCCAGGGAGGTGATTTTACCAATAGAAACGGAACAGGCGGTAAAAGCATTTATGGTGAAAAATTCGCAGATGAAAATTTCACACTACGTCATAATGTTCCCGGTCTGTTATCGATGGCCAATGCCGGCCCTAACACAAACGGTTCACAGTTTTTTATTACAACGGCGGTTACCTCTTGGCTGGATGGTAAACATGTTGTATTTGGTAAGGTAACAGAAGGCATGGATGTGATTAAGAACCTGGAAAAATTGGGCAGCCAGAGCGGCGCTACATCTAAGAAGATAATTATTGATGATTGTGGGGAAGTGAAAGAACAATAATCATCATCTTAATCGAACTTCATATTGCGCAACCTCTATAAATTTATTTTTTTTAAAATATTTGGATGGAGCATTTCTGGCGATGTGCCGCGCAACATTAATAAGTTTATCATCATTGTTGCACCACATTCAAGCAGCATCGACTTTTTTGTTGGCTTGTTTGTTCGTTCAATTTTAAAATTCAACTGCGGCTTCCTTGCGAAGAAGGAATTGTTCAATTTCCCATTCGGCATATTGTTCCGTGCGCTTGGAGGTTATCCTGTTGATCGTAAATCCAGTAATAAGTTGGTTGACCAGGTTGTAACAATTGTAAAAAAGGAAGAGCGCTTTGCAGTGGCCATTGCTCCTGAAGGCACACGTAAACCGGTTAAGAAATGGAAAACAGGTTTTTATTATATAGCACTGCAAGCCAACATTCCATTAGTTATGGCTTCTTTTGATTATGAAAGAAAAAATGTAAAATTTTCTGAGCCCTTTTATTTAACCGGAATTACAATTACAGATGCCAAAGCAATCAATGATTATTTTAAAAATACAAATGGTAAAAATCACAATGCTGCCCCATTAGTATTAGAATAAATTACAACACAATTTATCATTTATCTGAATACCATTTTAAAAAAAAGCATCAAAAAATCGCATTCCGGCAGAAGATTAAGTTAAGAAATGTTTTATCGAATTCCGGATTATTCAATATGTCAGAGGTATGAATTTGCTTTACCTGCCTGGAGTCGTTATCGATTTTATAAAAATTAAAATGAAACGAAGCGAGGAGGTTTATATAATCTGCCGGGTTGACGTTCATTTTTTCCAGTCCCTTTTTCCAGTACTCTGCAAAAACAACTACATCCGGATTACGTTCCAAAAGCGTTTTCATTCCTTTAAATGCGAAATATTCTGCACCCTGAATATCCATTTTGATAAGGTCAACGGTTGGCATGTCTTTTAAAAAATCATCAAGGCAAACAGCTTGTACGTGGAGTTCATTTTTATTGTTTTCATTTTCTTTCGCCACTTGGTTATTGCCTGAATTAAAGGTATCGGCATGAAATACGAGCGTTTCATTTTTATCACTAACAGCAAAAGGATATAGCTTAATGTTTTCAAATCCATTTGCTTTAATACTCTTTGTAAAAGTTTTCACATGGTCTTTATCAGGCTCAAATGCGATTATTTTACCCTTATCTCCAATCACATTTGAAGAAGTCAAACTATATACGCCCATATTGGCACCAATATCGAGCATTGTAATTCTCGGCTTAACAAACCTGCTGAACAGCTCCATTTCAAATCCCTCAAGCCTACCTGTTTTCCAGAGCATTGCAGCAAGAAAGCGGTCTGCAGAATTGAAATAAACTTTAACACCTTTAATAATAACAGGAAAGGAAAATATCCTGGCAAAGCTTTTATTAAGGGTTAGCAATAATCTCATTTACGATGTAATTTTTTACAATAATAGTGATAAATCAATATTAATCGATGAGGAAAATTGTGTCTCAAACAATGATACTTAGCATTACAAATACTTACATCACCTATGACCACATTCAAACGCGGATGCATATACTAAAAACAGAGATCTGCTATTTCATTCGCAATCGATTCAGCAGTTTGCCATTTTGAAAAATCAGCATTGGGCATGGCAGCACGATTTTGTGGAGTATCGATAGTAGTAGGAACAATTACATGAGCAAAAATATTATTCTCTTTTCCTTCTGCATTAATTAATTCTGCCAAGCGAAATACCAATGATTTTGAAAATGCGTAAGCAACACTGCCCCTAGCTTTGCCGATATCTCTTCCGGGCCCACTGCCGATTAAAATAATTCTTCCACCAGTTTGCTGTAGCTTCATTTGCTTAAGCAATGGCTGCACCAGGTTGAAAGCTGTGTAAAAATTCAATGCGATCATTTTTTCAAAATCTGCAATGGAAACATCTTCTATATTACCTGTCATAAATCCGCCTACGGTCAACACAGCAACATCTATCTTTAGGTGCTTTTCAACAATAAATTTTGTGAATGTTAAGCATGCTCCAGTATCATTAAGATCCAATGGGAACACCGACAAGTTGGAGTCTTTAATTTCTAACGATTGATCTCTTGGTGATATACAGGCAAACACTTTGCTGTTTTTTTCTAAAAAGGTTTTTACAACAGCATTCCCCAAATTTCCTTTCGCACCTGTAACTAGAATATTCATTAGCTGTTAAATCGTTTTATATTGTTTGAGTTGGTTTAAAATGGTTTGAGATTGTTTGGCAATTACGCTTCATTTAAATTAACTGAGTCCATGCTTCCGAATTCAAATTGCATATCGTTGAGTTTCCGGTACAAGCCATTATGGTTCATTAATTCAGTGTGTGTACCACTTTCACTTACAATTCCATGATCGAGCACAACAATTTTATCTGCATTTCGAATGGTGGAAAGACGGTGTGCAATCACAAATGAAGTTCGTCCTTTCATTAAATTCTCCAACGCTTCCTGCACCAGCAATTCACTTTCACTGTCTAGTGAAGATGTGGCTTCATCTAAAATTAAAATGGCCGGATCACGTAAAATAGCACGGGCAATGGCAATGCGCTGACGTTGACCACCGCTTAATTTGATGCCTCTCTCGCCCACAATGGTATTGTACTTTTCAGGAAAGCGTTCTACGAAAACGTGAGCATTGGCTTTTTTTGCTGCTTCCATAATTTCGTCATCGTTTGCATTTGGTCTGCCATAAGCAATATTTTCTTTAATGCTACCCCCAAATAAAATCACATCCTGCGGGACAAATGCCATTTGCATGCGTAGTTGAGAGAGGGAAAAATCTTTTGCCGGACGACCATCAAAAAATAATTGTCCTCTATCAGGTTCATAAAAACGCAACAACAAGGAGGCGATTGTACTTTTACCAGCACCACTTGGGCCAACTAATGCAATCTGTTCACCGTTGTTTGCTGAAAGTGAAACATTTTTTAAGACTGTTACATCTTTTCTGCTCGGGTAATTAAAGGCCACATTTTCAAATTGAACGTTACCTCTCAGTACATATTTTGGTTCAACAGTTGTTTGTACAACTTCTACCGCTTCTCCTTCAGTTCTTAATATTTCACGTACACTCTGTGTTGCCCCCAATGTTTTCTGCAATTGAGAAAACATATCTGCAAATCCGGCAAATGTTCCACCAACGAACATGGAGAAGATCACAAACATGGTGAGTGAACCGATTGTTAACTGTCCTGATTGTATCATGTTCGCGCCATACCACATCACAAATGCAATGGTGCCGAACACACTGAATATCATAAAGGAGACGAAAGCACCACGGTAACGAGCATTGCTGATCGCAGTATCAACAACAGCATAAATACTTTTTACATAACGGGCTACTTCATAGAACTCACTGGTAAAAGATTTTACAATGGAAATTCCCTGGAAAGTTTCCTGCACAATGGTTCCGCTGTCGGCTAACTGATCTTGTGCTTTGCGAGCCATCTTTCGTATACGGATACCAAAAACCACAGCAAGAATTGCAATCACAGGAACTACGGCTAACATCACCAAAGCCAGTTTAGCACTGATCCAGAAAATGAAACACAATCCGATGATGAGTACAAAAATGCCGCGAAGAAATTCTGCCAATGTAAATGAAATGGCATCTTGTATTTGTGATAAATCGGAGGAGATTCGATTGCTTAATTCACCAACTCTCTTCTCAGTAAAAAAACTCATAGGCATAGTCAATAATTTGCTGTACACATCCCGACGCATATCCGCCAAAGATTTTTCTCCAACTTCTGTAAGTAAATAAACGCGCATGAAGGAGAAAACAGTTTGCACACTTAGCTGAATGAAGATCAATAACAAGGTAAGATTGATGCTCCAATGAATATCCTCCAATCCAAAACCCAATTTTGAACCAATTCCCGATGCTGCAGTTGGTAAAGCTGCTCCCGGCGTAGCTGCATCAATCATCTTTCCTAAAAACAAAGGGAATAAGCTTGTGGTAAATGCCGACAAAGCAATGAATACTAAACTTAAGATAAACCTGCCTCGATAGGGTTTTATATAGGAAAAAAGAATCAACGCCTGCTTTAAGCTCTCTTTCGATATTTTTACTTTAGGAGATTCGTCTGACTGTTTACCGTTACTGTTGAAATTACCTCTTTTTGCCATTGGGCAAAGATACGGAAGAGTTATTATTCAGTATTTCGGAACTATTTTGGAAGGAATGAAATTTGTTATCGGGAGATATTTAGCGGAAGAAGAACATTGACAAGTTATTGTTGATATTGAGGTATTAATATTCCCTTTTATCCATCTCATACTCCTACCTTCGTACTTCCGAACAATAAAAACACCTTCCCATTAAATCCAGGCTGATTTTATTCTTAGTGCTTTTGCGCTGCACCTTCACAATGGGGCAGATTCAGCCATTCGTATATTATACGTTTGATGGCGGCGGTAATGAGCATTGGCAACCCTGGAGTGCTACTTCATCAGGTTATGCTGAACCACAATGCGTATCTGCTTGCAGCTCCTGCCTGTTAACACTTCCCGCTATTCCTCCTGTTGTAGTGAATACATCCCCGCAAGCAGTTGGAGATTATGCCCTGTTTAATTCCGCCAATGCACAGTTGCGGAATAGCAATATCAATTTTGGAAATAAGGGAATAAGCTTTGAGACATTGATTCGGTTTGATGATGCATTTGGTGTGCAACGCCGCGCCAACCTCTTTACTTTATCACGCTCAACAAGTCAGACGCAACCAGGTACATTTCTTAATTTTTATTTTAATTTCGATTTAACAGTTACCGATGGTGGTGCAGAAATTGTTTTTTTTACCGACCCCAATGGAACGCCTACATCAGATGCCAATACATTTACCATTGAGCTTACAGGCCTCGACAGGAGATCCATTCAATATTACTTAGACAATCAATGGCACCATGTGGCATTCAGCTACAACACAGAAACCGGATTAAAAAAAATATGGATTGATGGTGTAAGTCCTGCGGAGTTTTCTTCTTTTGCAACGCCGGGTAATTTTACAGCACCAACCTGTACCCTGTTTGTTAATTCAACAACGTCATACGACAAAATGGTGGGTGGCATTGATGAAGTTGCATATTATAATGATGTAATTACCGATGAAGAAGTAGCACAGCACTTTAATGATTTCAAAGGAATTAACAACAATGCACCACGACATTATATATATGGCCTCACAAAAGCATATGAAAATAAAATAGCCTTAACAACTGATCCTGATCCCAACGAATTTCCTTTTGGCCATACCTTGGGTGGTGGTGATCAAAGCGCTTATTACGTTACGCATTCAGCATTGGAACAATTACTTTCTTTTCCATTGCCACGCTACAAACCCAATCATTTATTGCATAAGAATATGAACCTTGTACGAAGTAAATGGGTGGGGACTTATAGTTCATCAGATTTAAATGTTCAATTGCAAACAAGTCTGGATATGCAAATCAGACTTGCTTCTAAATGGAATTATTATTTCAACTTATCAGAAAGCCTTCCCAATGAAATAAACGATGTTAATACTCCCGGAACACATCCTTATAAATGGATGGAATGGGTTACCAATCTCTCTAATACCTTGGCTTCCACATTTGAATATGCCTTATTCACGAACCGTGCACAACTACCGGGTGGAACATTGTTGCGTTACCAGGGATTTGGAAATTCAACAAATCAACAATCCTTTTATTCTGTGAAATATGATTATGCTACCAATCAATATTTCCAACCATATAAATACTTAAGCAGAAGTGGAGCAGCTTCAACTACTAAATTCTGGCTTCCCTCTTCCGGAATAAACAATTACACAAGCGATGGAGTTTCAGGAAAACTTATTTTAGATACGGTGCTTAACAAGTTGCACTCTTCTTCTACTTTTCACATCAGTTATATTGTAGATAACAATGAAGCGGCTCCGGTTTATGATGCTAATTCCTATGATCAAACAAACAATATTCCAACTGCATTTAAAGATAACTACGAAATGCACCAGGCTTGTTTGAATTGTACACAGCAACAATGGCGAGAATATTTGGGAAACAGGAAAATTGATGTTGATAATGTTGCTTATCGCGATATTATTCTCAACGATGCTCGTCTTGCCAACACCAATTTTTTAAATTATGGTGTAGATGGTGGCCCTGATGACAGATACTATTGGCCCAAGCTCCGTCAAACTCAGCGATTCGATTCAACGGGCAGTAATGGCATTTTCAAATATGCTTATTCCACCATGGATTTTTATCCCATCACACCTTCACGCTGGCGGATTCAGGTAACAAATTTAACAGTTGATGACCGTTCACAAATACCACGTGGGTGGAGATGGTTGGCACGATCACGTAAAGAAGAACTTGCCACCGGCGATAAATTATATTCACCATTTGTAGGAGCAGGATGGTATTTTGACGAAGAAAGAAATTTTCGTCCTGGACAATGGTTGGGATTGATGAAATGTGTTGGATTGACAGGTGTTGATTTTTACCATGCTTACTATGATGAAATTACAGCCAACCCTAAAGGATATATATGGCAAGCGGCAATACCATCCTATGCACAGGCAATTCTAAGCCGTATTGATCACATGATCTTATTTGGGAATGTACTGGAAGGAAATATAAATTCTTCTCCCGGAGTTGCGTCACAAGGAAAAGCATATGCATTTAATGCCGGCAGTCCTTTGGATTTGATTACCATCAGACAGGATGCCAGTGAATTGAATGGCGCACCAATTCTGAAATATGCCATCACAGGATCGATTCAAAAACTGGTGAATATGGTAGGGGATGCTCCACTGGAGGAGAATGTAACAATTGATTTAAATGCAGGGGTCGGGCCAGTTGATTCGCTACGATTTAATATTCGCAGACAAGGGAGCACCTATATTTTAGACAGAAGAAGAGGCAATGCCAATGATGTTGTTTTTTATCAATTGGATAAATGGCATCAATGGGAACATCCGGAACGATGGAGCAGGGATTTTGATTTAGAGGCTGAGGTCTTTGACAATGTTACTAATTCTTTGGAAAGTTCTATTCACACAGAGGACGTAAATCATCTGCCGATTACGAATGGTGATTACCGTAATTTTACTTCTTATGTATTCGGAAATGCAAATACATACGAATATCATTTTGAACCTGTTGCTGCAGCGCATTATTATTTATATATAAAGGCAAGACTTAAAACAGGGTCAAACGTGAATCCATCAATCAATATTAATTTAACGGATGTAAATGATACTGCCAATGTTATAAGGCATACATTGGGATGCATTTCAGGTACTGAATGGATGTGGTTAATGATGGATACAATTGATGTACCTGTTGAATATGATCTTAATGCTGTTCCCTATTTGCTTTCTGTTCATTCTTTAAACGACAATATTTTAATTGATAGGATATATATTGGGCTTTCTCCAAACATGCCTGGTAATGGTGTAGCAATAGCCGAAGCAGCTTGTCCGGGGCCAATTGCAATAACTGCAAGCATTACACCGGTAACTTGTTATGGTGCAAATACGGGGGAGATTAAAGTTCAAGCAAATGGAGCAGGGCCTAATTATGAATATTCCATCAATCATGGTGTATGGCAGGCAGGCTCGTATACTATTACTTTGTCCAACCTTTTATCAGGAAACTATTATATAAGAGCAAGAAGCAGCAATGACACAACTTTGTTATCACAATTACTTTTGGTGAGTGTTTCACAACCGCTCACACCGTTTATGGTTGATTTGCAAACGGCAAATAACTGTAACAATCAGAAAGCAGGGAAGATAACGGCTGTTGTTACCGGCGGAAATATGAATACCTATAATTACCAATGGAATAATGGCGCCATCACGGGGATGATTGAAGAACTCCCCAATGGAATTTACACAGTAACAGTGACCGATGCAAAAGGATGTACAGCGATGCAACAGGCAGAAATTATTGCAAAACAATTCTCGGCATCAACAAGTTTATCTTCTGTATCGTTATTGAATTGCGGCTCGGCAAAAATCACTATCACCATTGACAGTCTTAGCAATGCAGCACCTCCATTTTTATATTCTGTCGATGGAGGGATATCATTTCGTGCACCTGTAATGGAGAAAAGTTATTCATTTACTAACCAACCTCCCGGAAATTATTTTGCTTTGGTAAAAGACCACAATGGCTGCATTGCAACAATGGCCGGAAATCCGCTTAACATTTCCGGAACAGTTGTTGCAACTATTTCTTCTTCCATTACACCAACATTTAAGTTAAGTTGCTTTGGAAATAAAACGAGTTTAACTGTACAACCAACATCAGGATATAAATTCCTTTGGAATACAGGAAAAACAACGAGTACCATTACGAGTATCAGTAGCGGCACATACCAAGTCACTGTTACGCAAACATCCAGCCTCTGCACTGGAAAGGCTTTGGTTACAATTACAGAACCCGACCCTGTACAAGTGCAATTAAATATTTCAAATGTAACTTGCAAAAACAATAATGATGGGACAGCTTTCGCAACTATAACAGGTGGAACAACACCTTTCCTGATTCATTGGAGCAACGGATCCGGACAAAATTCTATTTCAGGGTTAACAGCAGGGAACTATTCGGTTTCAGTAACGGATTCTAATAGTTGTTTAGCAGCAAAATATTTTTCCATTACTTCACCTACAAATCAGCTTTCTGCAAACTTAACGGTTGTTCAGGACATAAATTGCAGCAACTTAACCAATGGAATTTTATCTGTAGAATTTGCAAATGGAGTAACTCCTTATATATATAAATGGAGCAACAATAGTACGGATTTGACGATTGATAGTTTGCTGCCCGGAACGTATTCGGTTACGGTAACCGATGCAATCGGTTGTGTGGTAACGAATCAAAAAACATTATCGGAACCTTCATTTAATTACTATCCCGATGTAGATGCCGACAATTATGGTGATGATCTTTTAATGGTAACAGCAGGATGTCAAATACCGACAGGTTATATTACAATTGGTGGCGATTGCAATGACTCCAATGCTTTAGTCAACCCACTGATTACAGAAATTTGTAATGGCATTGATGATAACTGTGATGGCGATACAGATGTATATAATATGGCATTTAACATGAAATGTTTTTTTGAAGGGTATTACATTGGTAATGGATTGATGGCTGCTGTTTTAGATCCAATTAACCATCCAATGTGGTGTGATAGTATTGATGTTGATTTATATTCATTCCCAATTAGCAGTTCCCCCGCATATCACGTAGAAGGAATAGTAGACATCAATGGCAACGTAAGTTTCAACATGACCAATCTCCATTGTGGCGAATATTATATCGCGATAAAACACCGGAGCAGTATCGAAACTTGGAGCAAAGAGCCTGTAAATTTTAATGAAAGCGCCATCAGTTTTGATTTTACGGAGCAGTGATGATATGATTTTAATTTGAAAATTTGCCAATTTGAAAATTTAAAAAATGGAGGTTTTCTCTGAATATCATTCCTTTGATTTGTGAAGTGTTATTAAATGCATAAAGCAAAGCATCAAAAAAATATTTTATAAGATGATTAATGTTCAAATAGCAAAACAATGGTTAAGTGCTTTTAATGAGCATAACCTGGAAAAACTGCTCGCATTATATGATGACAATGCTGTTCATTTCAGTCCGAAATTAAAAATCAGAAAACCGGAGACGAAGGGGTTGATCAAAGGAAAAGCAGCAATGCGCGATTGGTGGAAGGATGCTTTTGAACGATTGCCGCAACTGAATTATCAAGAGCAAACAATTACCGCAAATAAAGAAAGGGTTTTTATGGAATACATCAGGATTGTCCCAGGCGAAGAGAATATGAATGTGGCTGAAGTGCTTGAAATTGAAAATAATCGAATTGTAGCATCAAGAGTTTATCATAGGTAATTTTACGGATTGCCAATTAATTCGTCTTTTATCGTCAATCGGTTTATTAACAAGAAACCTAACGCTGTTGCAAACCCCAGTGCAACAAAAAAGTAAAACATCCTATCAAATCCATAGGCACTTGCAATACCCAGTCCAAGCAGTGGCGCTGCAATATTGGCAATTCCGTAGGCAATAGAGTATAGTGCAGAATATTGACCTTGTCTTTCGCGTGGTGGACGGTTTAATGAATAGTTCATCATAAATGGCATAGCAAATATTTCTGAAAGTGTAATCACCAGTGTGTAAATCACAGCCCATACCATCATTCCTTTTCCAAGCAAAATAATAGCAAAGGCGGCTGGCAGACATAATGTGCCGGCGATTATAAAAGGGAATATTTTCTTTTGTTTTTTCTTTTCCAGTACACTGATTAAAGGCATTTCAATAACAACAACAAGAAATCCATTCAATGCCAGTAATAAACCAATAACATCGGTTTTATAATGGCAAACCTTACTGAAGTACTGCGGCATACTGGCAAAAATCTGGAAGAAGCCAATACCATACAATGCCACCAAAAAAATAAAAAACAAATATCGGCCATCGCGATAGGCTGATGTCTTACTGTCCTGCAGTATGGCAGAGTCAGCACGCTTTTCGACAGATGGATGTTTGGGAAGATATATATATAACATCAGCGCAGCTGCAAATCCTGTTGAGGCATCCAATACAAACAACCATTTATATCCCAAATGCAATGCAATAAATCCGCCAACTGCAGGACCTACGGAGAATCCAAGATTGATAGCCATACGTAGTAATGAAACAGAACGTGTACGGTTTTCAGGAGTGCTGTATGCTGCGATGGCGGCAGCATTTGCCGGACGGAACAAGTCTGCTGTAAATGCATAAGTAAAAATAATGGCCGCAAGCATAAACGGCGTGGTAACAAATAATAGCGACAATAAAATCAATCCACTGCTCAGCAAAGAAATGATCATAATATCGAAAAAGTTTTTCCTGTCAGTAAGCCAGCCACCTGCATAAGAACCAAGTACACTGCCAATACCATAAAAACTCATCACCAAGCCTGCTTGTGCAATACTGAAATGTAAATCATTGGTCAGGTAAAGCGAAGTAAAAAGCAATACCATCGAACCACTCCTGTTGATGAACAAAGCAATGGATAGTATCCATATGTTTCTTTGTAGATTGGCATAGGACTCCGTATATAATGACAGTAAACGTTTCATAATTTAAGAACGTAAAAGTAAAATGTCCGGGCATATACCGGGTAATCATTTTTGGAAGGTATTTCCTGTTCGGAAGCAAAATCAGGCTTTTTTAAGGCGAAAATCCTCCTTTTTTGCCGGCTCAGCATGATTTCCTTGCCGAAATAAAAAATTAGAAATAGATTTCCGCTTAACTTTAAAGCACCTTTATTAAACAAGAGAAAAAACAATGAAAAAGGCTGTTGTATTTATCATCTGCATTTGTTTTATTGGGCTATTACAAGCGCAGGTGGTGTCATTGATCCCCAAAGGGAGCACCTGGAAATACCTGGATAATGGAACCAACCAAGGAACTGTGTGGCGCACTGCTTCATTTAATGATAGTTCCTGGGCAAGTGGTGCTGCTGAATTAGGATATGGAGAAGGCGATGAAGCAACAACTGTAAGTTTTGGACCCAACAAAGCAAAGAAATATATTACTACTTATTTTCGAAAAACATTCACCGTTAATAACCCATCTTCTTATGCTTTAATTGTGATGAGCCTGTTGCGCGATGACGGCGTAGTTGTTTATATAAACGGAACCGAAGCATACCGGAACAACATGCCTACAGGAAACATTTCATATACCACTTCAGCTTCTGCGGCCATAGAAGGGCCTGATGAATCTTTATGGGCAACCTTAACTTTAAATAGCACTTTATTTGTTCAGGGGAATAATGTAATGGCTGTTGAAATACACCAACGTTCGATCACCAGCACAGATGTCAGTTTTAATGCATTGGTTAATGCCTATGTTACTGCTCCGGTACCAACTATTTCAAGAGGACCGTATCTTCAAAAAGTTACACCGAACGGAATAACTATTCGATGGCGTACAGATTTACCTGCTAACAAAAGGGTTCAATACGGTACAGCTTTAAGTTATGGCTATACTGCATCCGATGCCGCTTTTTTAACAGAACATATTGTCAACTTAACCGGATTACTGCCGGGAACTAGATATTATTATTCGATTGGCACCAAATCGAAAGTATTACAAGGGGATATAAACAATTCTTTTCTTTCTTCACCGGTGAGTGGAAGTGCAACCCCTGTTCGCACTTGGATAACAGGTGATTTTGGAAATGGTTCTGCTCACCAGGTTGCCGTACGTGATGCATACGTAAATTATACAGGATCAACGCCAACTAATTTATGGATATGGTTAGGTGATAATGCTTATTCAATTGGTGCCGATGTGGAATATCAAAACAATGTTTTTAATAAGTACCCTGATCAGCTTAAGAAAATTCCGCTTTATCCGGCTCCAGGAAATCATGATTATGGTAATATTGGTTATCAGTCTTCAAGTTCACTCTCTACAAATTTTCCTTATTTCGCTAATTTCACAACACCAAAGTTGGGTGAAGCAGGAGGCGTTGCATCAGGATCGTCAAAGTATTATTCTTTTAATTATGCAAACATTCATTTTATTTCGTTGGATAGTTATGGCTCCTTAAACACTGCATCAAGTCCAATGTATGCCTGGCTCAACAGTGATTTAGCCGTTAATACACAGCGATGGACAGTGGTTTATTTTCATCACCCTCCTTATTCATTGGGAACACATAACAGTGATACGGAAACGGAATTAATTAATATGCGCACCAACATTATTCCATTGCTGGAAAACAGTCATGTAGATCTTGTCCTTAGCGGGCATTCACATAGTAATGAAAGAAGTTTTTTAATGAATGGTCATTATGGCTTGTCCGGCACTTTTACGTCTTCGATGAAAGTTAGTACAGCAACAAATACATTTGTGAAAACAGCTCCGTTTAACGGGACTATTTATGCAGTGTGCGGAACATCAGGTGTTGATCCCGGAACGATGCAGGCTGGTTTTCCAATGCCATGTATGTTTTTTAATGATCATACCAACAACTGTTCTATGGTGATGGATGTAAATGGGGATACACTTTCTTGTAAATACTTAACCTCGCAAGGAGCAATTGTCGACCAGTTTAGTATCATGAAATCCGGTTTTGTAACACAACCTGTAATCATGGATCAATCGCAATTGTTTTCCATCACTTCGGAAAGTAACCTGACAACAATCAATTATTTCCTGGAAGAAAATTCAAAAGTTAAAATTGATTTGTTGAATACAATGGGTCAGTTAGTGAATTCGTTTGATGAAATCCCAACATACCAGGAAAAAGGATTTTATCAGTTTGATTTACCGGTTAGTGAAAAGGGTTACAATGCAGGAATTTACTTTATCCGCATGTCAGCTAATGGAAAAACTATGGCGAAATCTGTTTTTATTAGTAAATAGCCATTATTTTATTCCTGTTTGTCATTCTGAAAGTAATGAAGAATCTCACATTTATGATGCATGAAGATTTGTACTGCTATTGATTAAATATTTTCCAGGAATGATTTTGAGATGCTTCGGTGCCCTCAGCATGACAAGATTGAAAATTCAAGAAATGTCTGAATAATATTTCATATAATTCAAACGAATATTACATATATATATATAGCCATTGGTTAATCGCTTGAGTTTATCCAATCTACTTGCTTACCAGCGTGTAAAACTATTTCATTACAATCTTTACTCCTCCTGTCTGAAACCTGCTTCCAATGCAGATTTCAACCCATTTTCCTATATTATCGGCAGAATTGTTGTTTTTTAATGGATATATTAAAAGGGTAGCACTTTTTACTTAAAAAATTAAAAGCATTAAAAATAAAATATATTAGCGGGTGCCTTCAATCAATTCATGTTGACTCACTGCAACTTCGCCAGCCAGAGCGAAGCATTCATAAATAGTGGGGTGTGGCTGCAAAGTGGCCAGCCAACAAATAAAGTGTTTCCACTTGCACCGGTACCATCATCAATAGGGGAGCTGTCAGTCACCAAAAAAACTCTTCCTGAACCGTATGTTGAAGAAGCACACATGATGTTAGTATTGTTTTTTGTAACGCTGCTTCGCCATATTAATCCTTTAGCATTTGGATTGGCTGTTGTACTTATTGTGATGGATGCTCCTGCATTAAATTCCAATGTTGAAACCGGGCCTTGAGATCCATTCAGAATTATATTGCTGCTCCATGTGCTTAAAATATTACTACTTGAATCAGAAAAATTTGTCAGGTCAACGCTCAGGCCAAACGGATTGCTTACTATACCATTGTTTGTCATCAAGTCATTCCAAATTTCCGGTGAATCCCATCCGTCATTATTTCTGTCAGATGATATATGATCAGCAACCATAAATAATCCACCGCCATTATTTACAAAATTCAATATGGCTGTTTTTTCTGAAGCAGTGAAAAGAATGTTGGGTTCATCAACTACAAATACATCATAATTGGAAAGGTCTTGTATATTGCCTGCATTTCCGTAGGTGATAGCAGTTCCTGAAGGAAGTGTTTCCACGGCGTTTCCACTTTTTACCAATGCAATTCCCCAGCTGGAGATGGCACCGGTCCAATAGGTTTCGATTGTTGACCCGGTAATATTAGATTGTGTAGGAGTAGGTATGCGTTGTGGTGTTGAGTTGTCTTCATCAATTACCCAATCAGCATTGCCAGCTGTTTCTGCTTTGGTTGCATCGAATAAAAATTTCTTTACGGTAACGGTTGCAGGATTGATCGTAAAAGTTTTAATACCCGATGTTCCCCCACCTGGTGTCGGATTAAAAACAGTGATGCTTGCTGTTCCTGCAGTAGTAATATTACCGGTAGGGATTGCAACATTTAAAAATAAATCACTGATGAATGTTGTTGTAAGTGCAACTCCGTTCCACTTTACAACAGAGCTTGTAAAAAAATTAGAACCCGTAACAAGCATGGTAAAACCTGCTGAGCCTGCCGTTATTGAAGCTGGTGAAATGGAACTCAGGACAGGAACCGTAAAATTAATGGTCAATGTTAATCCATTAGAAGTCCCGCCACCCGGAGAAGGATTAACAACAGTAATGGACGCAGTTCCCCCTACTAAAACCAGCGTATAAGAAATGGTTGCAATGAGTTGGGTGCTGCTGATAAATTGCGTTGAAAGTGTAACACCATTAAATTGTACCACAGCGCCATTTACAAAATTGCTTCCGGTTACAGTCATATCAAATGTTGCAGCACCTGCCGTAACAACTGATGGTGAAATGGAACTCATTACAGCAGCGGGATTGTTAATGGTAAATGGTTTAATTATGGATGTACCACCACCTGGTGCCGGCGTAAAAACTGTAATGGCCGTCGTACCTGTATTAACAACATTGCTTGGCGGTACGGTTGCATTCAGCTGGGAGCTGCTTACAAAACTGGTAGTAAGTGAAATACCATTCCATTGTGCAACAGAAGTGTTGGAAAAATTACTTCCTGTTAAAACCATTGTAAAACCTGATGAGCCTGCTGTGACTGAAGAGGGTGAAATAGCTGTCAGGACAGGAGCAGGATAATTAATAGAAAATAGTTGAATAGACGAAGTTCCACCACCCGGTGCCGGATTAAAAACAGTAATGTTTGCCGATCCCGTGTTTAAAACAGTAGCTGCAGGGACAATGGCAGTCAGTTGCGTATTGCTGATGTAAGTTGTTGTAAGCGCAACACCATTCCATTGAGCAACGGAGCTGTTTACAAAACTACTTCCGGTTAATGTTAAAGTAAATGCTGATGAACCTGCATTTGCCGATGAAGGCGAGATGCTGCTCAATATTGGTGCAGGAATGACCTGCGTTGCTGAATCAGGAATTGTAAGATCAAGATTGGTGACAGATGAAGAAAAGGATACAGGGTTTTTAGTCCATGTTTCAATGGTGCTTCGGTGACGTATCACCACATAATATATATTGTTCAATATGGTTGCAGGAAATATAAACATCCCGTTTCCATTAGTGTTTATCGTATTCTTGTTATAACAAACCAATGAATGACCGGCAGTAGTATCATGTAATTCAACAGTTATACTGTCGCAGATTGTTGGAAAATTGACAGGATCAACTACAGGCATCATGGAGTTAGTGCCTGAATAATACCCTTCCAAAAAAACTTTAAGGTTTAATGCAGCAGTGCAATTTGTTGTTGTTATGGTAACCTGAGTTGAAGACGCACAATTTACAACAACGGAATAAATCCCCGGTGTTGTTACAACAATACTTTGATTGGTAGCGCCATTGCTCCACAAATTATTTGTTGCGCTGCTGGAGGTAAGTGTTACATTGCCGCCTTGGCAAAATGTTAAAGGCCCGTTGGCAGTAATTGTTGGCGCTGTACTATATTGCAGTCGTATATCATCAATTCGATATTGCGTTACTGTACCATTTTGTTTAAACTGAATCCTCAGATTGGGAACTGCAGGTATTGTGCCGGTAGCTGTTACATAAAACCATTTGTCGGGACCTGTTCCAGTTGGCAAAGCCGGTATTGTTAGTGTATTATTGTAAGTTATGCCATCAGTGCTTGTTTGAAGTGATAAGTTTGATCCATCTGCGCCAACGCCTGTTGAGTTGTTTTTATACACACCAAAAGACAACTGAATGTTATTTAATCCAGTTGTATTAATTCCTGAAATAATAAAATATTTGCCCGCAGTATTCGTTAGAAACGCATTGCCAAGTCCTGAAGCAGCAGGGTATTGTGCAGCATAGCCGGTTGATGCATTAGTATTCCTGATTTCACCGCTGCCCGACATGGTCAGAGAATCATTATCAAATCCATTGTTTGTTTCATGAGTGGTGATCAAGGTTGTGGATACTACAGAGCCAATTGTTTCTGTAAACAATGTTGCATTGGTTGGGGCAGTGGCAGCAGTAACAACAACAGGAAGCGATGTGCCGCTGCATCCGTTAATCGAAGGAACTGTAACAGTATAATTGCCGGTTAATGCAACAGAGATGGAGGAAGTGGTTGCACCAGTTGACCACAAATAACTTGCAGAAGGACTTGATGTTAAGGTAATGAAATTCCCATTGCATACCGTTAAAGGACCGGCGGGATTAATATAAGGAGTAATCTGATAACAGCTATTCCAACAATAATCAATCGTAGAAGCAGTGGAAGCATTTCCTGCATGAGGTAAGGCATACATGTCTTCCAGCATCCTTAAAATATTGTAATGATTAATAACATTAGCATAAGTTCCATGTTGTACCATGTCGCCAATTAACAAAGTAAACACCTGCTGATTAGAGGCACCATCATCTTCATCAAATGTGATGATGAGTAAACTGTTATTGATCTTAGCCCATTGAATATATCCATTCAGATTTTGCTGAACCCAGGTATCACCTGTTGCAATCCGTGAAGGATCTGTTCCGTCATGCATATCATTCATCAGGTTTGGGACAACGAAAGATACATCGGGCAACAGGTTGTAGTTTGAGGGGAATGCAGTAAAAGGTTGATTGGATGAAGCGGGGATGCCATTTAAAGATGCCCCCTGCCAGTTCACCCAGGGATTGTGTTTTCTTACATAGTTTGCAAAGTACTCTCCATTGTAACTGGCAGCAGGAAGATCTTCGGAGTAACCAATGAAAGTGTGTGCATTATTCAACAATGAAGCACCAAGGTTTGCAGTAGTAAATGGTAAAATTCCAGGAAGAGCATTATCTAAAATCCCCTGATTGCTTCCGGAAAATAATTGCAAATAATTAGGCTGACTCGGATGTGATAGACCGAAAGATTGTGTGAATAATGCACTGTATGGATCGTCAACCAGGCTGTTAAGGTAAGGTGCGGCAACTGCATTTCTGATTTGCCCATAACCATGATTTTCAAGAACTAAAACCACCACATGTGCGGGCGTGGGAATAACAGCAATGCTTTGCGCAGGTACCAGCAAAAGAATGCTGCTTAACAGGAATACAATTGATTTAAGGCTATTTTTCATCTTTACCAATAGGGAGGTGATAAAAAAAGACCCCTTGAGGTCCTTTCAACGAAGGTATGACAAATGGTTTAAATAATAAAATATTTTGTGCTAATCAGGAACTTGGCAACTGGATAGTATATTTTGGGACAATAAAAAAGCTGCATAGGGTTAGTGAGAAAGGAATGAATTATTGCTTGGTAATACCGCTTTAAGGAACTAGTGCCATACATAGCAAAAGCGCAAAAAAAAACGTGTCACATGGAATTAGTTGCAATATTATTTTGCTTTGAATCTGTATCTTTACCCAAATACAAACTGTTGTTTATCATGAAATATAAAATATTTGTTTTACTTATTCCTGTTTTGTTTGCTGCACACTTTAACAGCCATTCACAATCTAATGATCTGCAAACTTTGGCGAAGTGGATGGAAGGATCGTATAGCAGTGAAAAACAGTCAATCAAAGATACTAATTACTTTGATATTCGTTTGCAGATTGTTCCAATATGGAAAGATAGAAAAGACGGCCATTGGTTTTATGTTGAACAGGCGGTGGCTAAGTACATTGATAAACCTTATCGTCAACGTGTTTATCATCTTACGGAAAAAGTAGGTGTTTTTGAAAGTGCTGTATTTACAATGAATGATCCACTGCGATTCACTCATCATGCAGACCTTGTTGAAAAGCTCACTCCCGATTCATTGATCAGTCGTGATGGATGCGCTGTTATTTTAAGGAGAAAAGATAAAAAGAGTTTTGAAGGAAGCACCGATGGCAAGAAATGCCCAAGTGATCGCAGTGGGGCAAGTTATGCTACTTCTGAAGTAACGATAACCGGTAAAGGGTTGCACAGCTGGGACAGGGGATTTGACAATAAAGATGAACAGGTATGGGGAGCTGAAAATGGCGGTTATGATTTTATTAAAGTAAAAGGCCATTGATGTTAATTTTTTAAAGACATAATAATTTAATTTTTTTCAAAACAATGCGCATGCTTTTCAAGAAAAAAATTTATGATACATGTATACAATTACTGCAGCAAAAGGTAAAAGAATACAACGCATCATTGCATGAATTGACTGTTGGCATTGAGAATGATTCCAAGAGTTCAGCAGGAGATAAACACGAGACGGCCAGGGCCATGGCTCAACTGGAGCAGGAGAAAATCAATAGGCAATTAGCCGAAACTAACATGCAGTTGGAGTTGTTGCAGCAGATAAATATCGATACTCAGTCAAACAAAGTAATAAAAGGGAGCCTTGTTAAAACAGATAAAGGTTTTTTGTTTTTAAGTGTTGCTGTCGGGAAGGTGGTAATCGACAATATAATTGTAGTTGTACTTTCTCCTCAATCACCCTTGGGGAAGCAGCTTTTAGGACTTCAAACAAAAGATATAGCAGAAATAAATGGTGTTCAGTATCAGCTTGAAGCAATTACTTAGGTGGTTGAACTTCCATGTTTCAAACAGGTAATATCAAGGTTTAAAGCATGATTTGATTTATTGCAGACAATTACAGTCTGAAATTATTCCCTTATTAATATAAAAAACCCCTGCTGAAATATTGTTCAGACAGGGTTCATTTAAATATTGAAAGGGTTTTTACCGCTTCACAAATTTATTTTGAATTTTAAGGTTTTCACTCGAAACTTCAAAGAAATACATTCCGGGATTCAGAGTTGCTGTATTCAATGGCAACTGAAGTCCTGAATTTTGATAATACTCTTCTTGCATCAATCGTCCTGAGACATCATAAACAACAAGGCGGACCTGACCTTGTATGGCCTGTGGCAAATTAATAGCAGCAACATCACCAACAGGATTAGGATAAACAAAAGTTTCAGAATTATTCTTCCTGTTAAAAATACTGATTCCTGTTGTTCCTTGTGATTTTAACATCAGGTTATCTATATATAAAGTGCTTCCCACCGATAAAGCCGTCATTGGCCAGTTAGAAGAGTTAGCATTGATACGAAGTGTATCGGGGGTCATCCCTGCAAAGAGGGGCATCTCAAAATAAGTATATACAGGAGTTGCTGTTAAAAACATAAAACTTCCGCCAACATTAACGCCATTGGCAGAGAGCGATACGCCAAAGTTTGCACTATCGCTTCCTGGTACGATGTATTTGTAATAACCGGTAAGGGTATCTATCTGCTGAGTATAAGGCACACCTCCAATCGAGCCATTGTTCGTATTTTGTCCATTGGTAATACCTGCCTGACTGTAGTTTCCTCCTCCTTCATCAACAGTAGTTAGTTGAATTGCAAATACTCCCGACTGGCTGTCACCTGTTCTGGAAACACTACCATAAGCTTCCCATCCTGTTGCAACATTATAAGAAGCACTTACCCAGTTATCAAATCCACCATTGGGAATCGTAACAGTTGTACCTGTAAATGCAAGGTTATCTAATTCAAGAAAACTGCCTGCCTGAATTCCATTACCACTTAACAGATTACTTGATGTAGCTGCAAGGATAACGGTATCCGGAATCTGGCCCAATGATAATGGGAAGGAGAAAGCAGTAAAATTATTTTGCATCCCTGTGATTGGGAAAATGTTTGAACTGAATATTGCGCCATTCTTCACAAACACTGCCAAAATAAGTGCAGTATCACCAGTTTGAACATTATACCGGTAAGACCCTGCTATAGCAGTAGGCTGTTGTCCGCATGGAATTCCGCCGGTACCGTTAAATGGGTCACCATTGGTGAAATAAGCTTCGACGAATTGAGGCCCTACGAAAAAGGTTTCTAATCGAATAGCAGAACCGGTAACACCGTTTACTCGTGTAACCGGTACAATACCAAACTTGCTGATGGCATCCTGATTTGCAGTCCCCCAGCCTTGCGGGTCACTGTATAGTGTTGTACTCCAGTTTTCAAAATTGCCATTAACCAATTGTGCTTTTACTGTGGCAGTTAAGCACAGTAATAAAAAGATTAAAGAGCGTAGTCGATTTTTCATTTTGTTTAATTTCAGGTTAATATTTACTATTTAAACGATAATATACTCGTAAAGGTTCTGTAAAATCATAAAAAAATAAATGACAGAAATCAGCCATAGGCATGACTTTGCGTGACCTTTACAGGTAGAGAAAGAAATAGTTTATATTTATTGCAGATTTTAAAGTCGGTTTTGCACATTTAAACTTCGCCTAATGAATAACAAAAAGCTATTAATTAATTCTTTATTTATTGTCATTATTCTTTTATCAATGCATCAGAATTCCTTCGCACAGATATCTGCCGCTACTGATTCTGTAATCCGTTCAATAATGGGCGAGGGGTCGGTACCTGAGCTGAATGACAAGGGAACGGAAATGATGTTAAGCGGAAATGTTTCCGGCGCAGGATCTTTTTATAATGAGGCCATAAAGAAAGATGAAGGAAATAAAGAAGCTTATTACAATCGTGGTATTGTTCATTGGGTGATGAATGACACCAATGCTGCCTGCCGCGACTGGAGCGCTGTACTTGCATTAGGCGATACGGCAACGTTTAAATTACTTGACAGTAAATGTCATGGTGCGATGATGATTGATAATGATGTATTACCCAAAGCAAAATACCATGAACTTTTTTCCAATAAGTCTAAAGAAGCGAAATCAAATGTCGCTAATGGCGGCGTAATAACTGTAGCCGAAGTAATGCCGCAATTTCCCGGAGGAGAAACAGCATTGATGGATTACCTTTCCAATAGTGTAAAAATTCCAGCAGCAGCGAAGTCTAAAAATATACACGGCAGAGTATATATAAACTTTATTATCAGCAGTAAGGGAAAAATTTTATTTCCCTATGTGGTAAGAGGTATTGGTAGCGGATGTGATCAAGAGGCTTTACGTGTAGTTAAAAGTATGCCTTCCTGGAAACCGGGAATGCAAAAAGGGAAACCTGTTTTGGTGCGGTATAATTTACCGGTTAGATTTTAATTATGAAAAAAATATTTATTAGGGAAAAGGAAATATAATCCAAGCTCGAGTTATAAGTGTAATTATTCAGGTAGGCGAAAATAATCCATCACTATTTTAGCTTTGGAAAGTCCAACAACCTTTTCCAATTCCTCAACAGTACTTTCCTTAATTTTTTTTACGGAACGAAAATGTCTCAATAACGTTTCTGCTGTCGCCTCTCCAATTCCTTTGATATCATGCAACTCAGTTTTAATGGTCTCCTTGCTTCTTTTATTACGGTGGTGGGTAATACCAAAACGATGCACTTCATCACGTAGTTGCTGAATGATTTTTAACGTCTCACTTTTCTTATCGAGATACAATGGCAATGAATCACCGGGATAATAAATTTCTTCCAGTTTTTTTGCAATGCCAATGATGCTGATTTTACCACGGAGATTTAATTTTTCCAAACTGGTGAGAGCAGATGATAATTGTCCTTTTCCTCCATCAATAACAATTAGCTGTGGCATAGGTTGATTTTCTTCCACCAATCTTTTGTATCGTCTGTAAATGACTTCTTCCATCGATGCAAAATCATCAGGACCTTCCACCGTTTTAATATTGAAATGACGGTAATCACTTTTGGCAGGCCTACCATTTTTAAATACACTCATAGCAGCAACCGGAAAGTCACCTTGAAAGTTAGAGTTGTCAAAGCATTCGATATGGTAAGGTTTTTCCGGCAGACGAAGATCTTTTTGCATTTGCAACATCAATCGTTCAATCCGATGTTCGGGATTAACCAAATCTTGTTGCTGCAGTTTGTCTTTACGGTAATAGAATGCATTTTTTTCGGAAAGGCTTAACAAATGTTTCTTATCGCCAATTTTTGGAATGATACATTCAACACCCGGGATTTCCACATCAGGAAGAAATGGCACCAGCATTTCTTTTGATTCACTATGAAAGCGGTCACGAAAAACACCAATGGCAAGAGACAATAGCTCTTCCGGTGTTTCTTCCAATTTTCGGCGAAGTTCAATAGTTTGTGATTGAATGATGGAGCCATTCATTACCTTCATGTAATTTACAAAGGCTGCATCTTCATCATTAATAAATGAAAAAACATCGATGTTGTGAATGGAAGAATTAACAATTACAGATTTACTCTTATAACGTTCAAGGATTTCAATTTTCTCTTTAAAAAAATGTGCTTTTTCATATTCAAAAGCTGCCGATGCTTGATGCATCTGAATTTCCAAAGGCTGAATCACACTGTTAATATTACCTTTTAGTATTTCCTTGATTCCTGAAATTGAATCATCATAATCATCCCTACTTTGCAATCCTTCGCAAGGGCCTTTGCAATTACCGATATGATATTCCAGGCAAACTTTGAATTTTTTCTTTGTAATATTTTCTGTAGTTAAATTCAAAGTGCAATTGCGCAATTTATATATTTCTTTAATCAGGTCGAGCAAAGTATGCATCATTGTGACAGATGCATAAGGGCCAAAATATTGTGAACCATCTTTGATGTATTTCCTGGTGTAGAAAACACGGGGAAAAGGTTCGTTCTTTATCACGATCCAAGGAAAAGTTTTGTCGTCCTTTAAATTGACATTATATTTTGGCTGATGATTTTTAATAAGGCTGTTTTCCAGCAAAAGCGCATCGTATTCTGATTCAACAACAATATATTTAATGTCGGCAATCTGCTTAACCATTCTTGCAGTTTTGGCGCTCTGTAGTGTTTTCGTAAAGTAACTGGTAACACGCTTTTTTAAATTTTTAGCTTTTCCTATATATAATAATTTGTCCTCTTTGTCAAAATACTGATAAACTCCCGGGTTGCCGGGGAGCATAGAGATTAATTGTTTTAACGAATCTTCTGAAGTGCTCATTTTTTCCAGCGCAAAATTACATCAGCCACTTGCTGCGGTGTAATATTTTTCAAGCAGGAACAGTTGGCAGGCTTCAAGCGGCAATCACTGCAGTTCTTAGGGAAAGTAATAAATTCAGCCTGACGACCCACAGGCGCCCATCGTCCGGCATGCATGGGACGAATAGGTGGAAAAATACCCAATGCATGCAGGCCTTCTGCAGCAGCGATGTGCAAAGGCCCCGTGCTGCCAGCTACGATTCCATCAGTGATGGATAGAAATCCAATCAACTCTGATAAATTCAAACGACCCATCATATTATGTACTTGCGGTGGAATAGATTCCAGCCATTTATCAAGCTCCAGCTTTTCTTTATCGGAACCACTGATAAAAACATTAATGGAATGTTCAATCAAGATAAATATTAGTTCCCTGTAATTTTCAAGTCCCCATTCACGCGCACTGCCATGTGACCGAGGATGTATTACTACGTTTAACCGTTTTGTATCGGTAATCCGACGATAATAGTCGGCAACAACAGGTATTTTTATAAAGCCATAGTGAGCGGCAATTTCTTCCAGTGAAAAGGCAGTATCAATGTTCAGACCTGCCAATAATTTAAGATTCAATTGTGCTTCGTGCAGATCAGAGTTCTTTCTTGTAAATGAAATACGTTTATTACAGGTAATAAGATGGTACAAACGATGCGATGTTCCTATTCTTGTATTTATATTCGCATGCTTTGCAGCATAAGCAATTTCTTTTCTTGGAAAAACATGCAGTATGACATCTGCATTTATATTTTTGATGAAAGTAATTCTTTCATTTTCGTCAAGTTTAATAAAGTCATCAAAATTGACAAACTCATCAATGTGTTCAGAACACCGGACAACGGCTTCCGTGTAAGTTTTACCGAAAAATATTATTTGCAATTCGGGAATCTGTTGTTTAAGAATTCCCGCCATTGGCAGCGTAAGAATTACATCTCCAATGGCATCTGTGCGGCTTATGATAATTCGTTTCATGAACGTTTACCTAATATATATAATTTGCAGTACTTTAGGAAAGTAGCATGCGCCGACATCTTACAAATAATAAAACCGTAATATCCATCTAGCAAACCAAGTTGCAGAAAATAGCTTTTGAAAAACTTTATTCCGGGATTGGCAATTATTTTTACAATTGAACTTCGTTGACCTTTTAAATAGGCTTCTTGCGCTGTTAGTGTTGTATATTTATTATATTGTACTACATGATCTGAAATACTGTAATAACTGTAATGCAATAAGTCACCATTCAAAAGTGTAATAGGGTCAAAAGCAGGTGAAATGGTTTCATGGATGATGCCTGAGAATTCCGACTTCCTCCTGTCATATAAACGAAGTTTGACATCAGGATACCATCCGCAATGTTTTACCCAATGACCGCAGTAATTAGTCAATCTTTTAAATGAAGCAAAAACAGGGTTGTTGGATTTTTTCAATTCCAAAACAGATTTCTTCAGCTCGTCTGAAAACGCTTCATCAGCATCGAGTGCCACAATCCAGTCATTAGCAGCCATGCTCGCTCCGGCATTACGCGCTACAGCATATCCTTCCCAGTCTTTATATATAAATCGTACGCCTGCTGTTTCACAAATCTGCTTAGTTTTATCTGTTGAGCCGGAATCAACCACAATGATTTCATCAACCACATCTTTGATACTGTCGATGCATCTTTTGATGTTTCTTTCTTCGTTTAAAGTAATGATAACGGCAGAGAGCAATGGCATTTCGCAAAGAAAGCATAAAAATTGTTAACCTACACAATTCACTGTGTTATCCTTTAAAAGGTCGTTTTGCTACTTAAGCACTTTTAAATACCTTTTTGTGGTGGAATAAAATTTTATTAAATTGGGCTTGGATCAATATTTAACCCTCACGAATATATTAATCCGTATGGTTGTGTAAAACTACTATTGACGCGTAAAATCAAAGCTCGTATTTAATGTAAGGGTAACCGGAAATTTGCTCCAGGTCTCTATGCCGTTTCGTGTACGAATGACTATGTAATAATTGCCACCAATCAATGTGCCCGGCAGAATATCTTGCGCAAGACCATCAGTATGCAACACAATACGATGAGACGAAACAACGTTGGCAGGATTACTATAAGCATGTAACTCTACAATTATGCTATCACAGATTGATGAATCAATGGCACTACCTCCTTTTTGTAGAACAGGACTTAGTTGGCCATTTCCGATATAGAATCCTTCGATAAACGCTTTTAGATTCAAGGTAAGCGTACAAATGTTTGTTGTTGTTGTAACGGTTGAAGAACCCATGCATCCATTATTATCGGTTACCGTAACTGTAACAGAACCTGCCGTGTTTACTGAAGTTGTTTGTGTGGTTTTGCCGGTCGACCAATTATAACTTGAATAGACTCCGGCATCCAATATTGTTGAATCACCTGCACAGAAGGAATAGTTACCGCTGATGGATGGTGTGGGTAAAGGGTTAATGTTTACAATAGCACTTATAGAAGTCGTGCAACCGTTAACACCATCATTGATAATTGCTGTATATGTTGTAGTAGTTGAAGGAGATGCTGTAGTAACAATAGTGGCTGTATCAGTTAAACCGGTTTTTGGAGACCATGAATAAGATATGTTTGAATTACGTCCTGAAAAAGTAATGGACCACGACTTAAGCGAACCGCCATCTGCAGATAAATCATCAGCAATTAACAAGTTCCATATACCATTCATGTTACCTGTAAACAACGAAAGCGTGGGCGTTGCTTGAACAAACGAACCGGGTCCGGGAGCTGACCATGAGTCTGGAGTACCAATATTTGTAGGTGCGTAGGTGCCGCCAGTTAATGGGCCGCTATTACTTAAGAAAGGGGAACCGTCAATAAAAATAAAATTCTGCTCAACAATGTCTGCACTGCCTCCAACATCCGACATTAATATAACATTTGTTCCATTGGGCGATTGTAATAAAATATCAAGGTCATCAGGAAAAGTATGTGAAAGTCCGTTCAGCTGTATTGATTTAATTGTAACACCTGAAACGGGAAATCCTGAGACCACCAAGGGTGCCGGATAGGGCGTAGCATTAACAAGTGTATTTGGAATTGTTATCGGATTGAATTGTGTAAAAGTAAGTGTGGTGTCTAATGTTAATATTACATTGTTCCCTTTACAAACAGCTGTTGCAGGATTGAGAGTTATCGCGGGGGTTACTGCCAATAAGCTCGTGACAATCTTTGATGTTGATTTACTACAGCCATTGCCATCTGTAACAGTTACCGTATAGGTGCCCGGCAAAGTAATGCTAATGGTTTGAGTGGCGGCACCAGTTGACCAGTTATATGCTGCAAAAACACCAGCATCTAAAGTGCCGGTTGACCCATTGCAAATTGTTGATGAACCGGTAATTACAGGATTAGGCAATGAAAGCAAAGATGTAGTTGCCGAAGTGTTGGCCTTGCACCCATTAGCGCCGGTAACGGTTACAGTAAAAGTTGATGCTGTACTTACCGAAATGGTTTGTGTTGTTGCGCCTGTTGACCATGCGTAGGAATTGAAAGCACCTGCATTGAGTAAAGTTGTACCTCCCGTACAAAAACTAAGCGTACCTGAAATTACCGGTATTGGTTGGGGAAGAAATGAAGTTGTAATAGAAGAGCTTGCTGTACAACCGTTCGCATTACTAATGGTAACAGTAAATGTTGCTGCTGTATTAACTGAAATACTTTGTGTTGTTTCGCCTGTTGACCAAAGATAACCAACATAGAATCCCGTATTTAATACTGACGAACTTCCAATACAAAAGGAAGTATTTCCAGTGATGGGCGGCGAAGGAATGCTGTTAATCGATGTTGTTACCGATGCACTTCCGGTACATCCGGCACCATTACTTACTATTACGGTAAAAGTTCCGGGTGTGCTAACTATAATAGTTTGTGTAGTTGCTCCTGTTGACCAGTTGTAAGTTGTATATCCAACACCTGCATCAATAATATTGGTGCTTCCGGAACAAATGGAGAGGTTTCCTGAAATAGCAGGAGTTAGATTACTACTGATATTTGTTGTTATTGATCCTGTCCCATTGCAGCCAGAAGCATTGGTAACAGATACGGAATAGGAGCCTGCAGTATTCACAATAATTGTACGTGTGGTGGCGCCTGTTGACCAATTATATGTTGCATAGCTTCCGGCATCTAATGTGGTAGATCCACCTGCACAAAAAGTTGCACTTCCTCCAATTATCACATTCAATGGCGTTACAGTTACTAAGGGTGCAGCAAATGTTTCAGTACATCCACTTCCATCAGCAACCGATACAGTGTAAGTCGTATTTGCAGTTGGGTTAACTGTTTGTGTTGCACCATTAAGGTTGCCGGGTTGCCAGTTGTAGGTGTAATTTATAGCAGGGGTGAACCTGAATGCATCATTGGCTGCAGTAAAACTTGTAGCATTTCTCCCCGGAACAACTGTTGCAAAAGCCCCTGTTCCATTTTCAACCCCTTGAGTCATCACATCAGAACTGGATAAAATGGAAGTGTTGTGCATTTCGATTTCACCTGTTTCATATAAAATAATTTGTGCGGTAACCTGAGCAGGTGTTGTGGCACAACAATGTGCAACACCGTTCCAACGGATTACAAAACGATTTGGAGAAGTGAGGTTGAAATAATCAATCGAATTCGGTGATCCAACAAACAAGTCTGTCCAGCAAACTGCAATAAGATTGTTAAGCGTGCTGTTGTTATTGGGAAGGAATGATCCCGCACAACATCCATCACCGGTACTTGAATTAAAAGAAACAAATCCGTTAGTAGAAATTTTAAGCTGTGTTTGAATGTTATTGTAAAAAGGAAAGTTAAAACCGATTGGGATAAAACTGCTAACGGCATCATCTCCTGTCGGACCGTTAATAGGTGTACCTGAAACAGGTGCATAAGGAATATTGGTTATATTGTATGTAACGTTTGTGCTGCCCGAAGCAACAGCATTCAATTGAACCGGGCTGCCACAAATTGCAGGATTAGGTGATGCAGTTGTATTTGCCGAAAAAGTTGAGGTAACAGTTATTGTTTTAGTAACAGAATCGCTTCCAAGCGGATTGGTAACAACGAGTTTCACCTGATAAGTTCCAGGGGCATTATATTGGTGTTTAGGATTCTGAACTACTGAAGTAGTTTGATCACCAAAATCCCAATACCAGCCAAAGGCTTGAACCGATTGATCTGTAAATTGTATTGAACCGGCGCAGGGAATAGTATTCACACTTGTTGCAAATGCTGCAACTGGCGGTTGTGTTGCAATCATACAAAATGGTGGCAAAGAGAATCCTGCAGTTTGATCAGTAGAACTTCCTGAACTTCCTTGCACAGCATTTAATCCCATTCCTCTGCGTGCGAATGCTTCCCAAATACGACATCTGTGGGCGTTGTTATAAAGCACGGCATCAGCAGTTAAAATTGCATCACGTGCATCTAGAAAACCGGGACTGCAAGGTTGCAGTTTCATGCCTTCCAACACCAATTGCATGGCAATGTTGTTACCTGCCGTTGCCACTGTTGGGTCGGGGTTAAAGCCTAAGTCATTGATCAAAAAACAGGACATATCCCAAATAGCATCACACCATATTTCACCTTTTGCATGTGGACCTGTTCCGCTGGTAGCCAAATCAGCATAAGTCTGTGGGTTGATAGTCATATCAACTGAGTAACGAAAACGCCTTATTCCTGCTCCGTTCGTAGCCTGATTCACTGCATAAGTACCAATGCCGCGTGCTTGTGTTAACATTCCTCCTCCTATCGTATCACTCGCTTTAGTTGTTAGAATTAATGCTAACCAATCGCTCCAGCCTTCGCCCCCTTGTTCAGCATTGCCAAGGCAACTCGACTGCGAGGGACCACCGGTAAGCCTGTTGGAAACTCCATGACCAAATTCATGTGCAACAATACCGTTGTCAAATGAACCATCTCTATCAGGGTTTGGTGCCGTCCATAAATACATTTGCATTCTTGGTCGTTGCCCATCAGCCGGTGTTCCAAAATTTGCATTGTTTGTTCCGCTTCCATCAAAAGCTTCTGCCTGAACATAATCATTTCCCAATCCGCCGTTGCCATAATTGTTTTGCTGAAAATTACCCGCAACTTCAGTAAAACCTACATGATACAAAACATCATGTATTCTATTGTTCATGTAAAAAAGATTGGTGATAGAGGCATCTTGATTTACTAATGGAGCCTGTGTAAGATCAATCGGATAATTAAACTGCAAGGAAGCACTATTTGGAGAATAGCCCGGGAGGTTATCATTGTTTGCATCTTCATAAGCATGTACATTGTTACCTCGTGTAATAGTATATTCATTTCCCGGAATGCCATTATCATCATGCCATCCAAAAGGAGAGGCAGTTAAATCTTCAGGGTTTATTAAATAAGTGCGTCCGCCAAAAGAAGGAGCCTCTACAGGCAATGCATATACATTATACTCCCCCAGTGGAGGTGGAGGCGGTAAAATTAAAAACGGAGCAGCGGGCTCAGCTAATTCATGTAAATGTACAATTTCATTTTCTGAAGAAATATCAAAACTACAATTAACAGTCCAGTCATTTTTATCTATGTAGTTTCCTGTTAAAGCATCGATCCTTACATTCCACCAATGCGACTCATTGTTCAATTCAATGCTCACATCCCATGCTAAATAAACGCCATTGTCTATCGCACGATAAACCAGTTGCACTTTTATTGGATTCGCAGAAATGCTGGAAGCCTCATAGGTAAAAGTGTTTAAATTCTTATCAGTACTGATGAGTTTAACCGGAGTGATTTCGTTGCGACCAATGTTCGTAAGCGCAAATTTTATCGCAGCATCCGGTTTAATGATTGGAGTTGTTGCTTTTATTTTTTTCTCCAGATGATCAATCATCCCCGGCTTAAAATAAAGCACCTTGTTGTCTTTAATCAGAAAAACACTTACTGAATTATACACGATAATATTATTATGCCTTTGTTGTGTATATACGTGTGTAAGACTGCCAACACGATCAGTATATTGATTAGTGATCAGGTAATCACTGATATCTTTTGCAGTTAAACCCAACTTCGCTCTTTCGCGTTCAAGCGTAGCGTCAATTAGTTTATTGTTTTGTTGTGCATTAACACTTAATACAGAAGTCAGTACAAGCAATAAAAACGATGGAAAAAATTTAATATTCTTCGGTTGAATCATAAAATTACAGCAGTTGTTTTATTGGGTAAAAAAAAATTCATAAGCCACACTTTAACAAACTTAATAAATTTAATTGAATGGTGCAAATTATTGCTGGTTTGGGAGAAGCCGGCAAGCAAGATGGGGGTAAACTTTTTTGTCTTTGCTGTAATTCTCCTTGCATCATCCTGTTTGAGATTGGATTCACAAGGGGATAAGTAGCGTCGGAAGTTCGTTATTAGAAGCCAATATAAATGGCTATTTTGTAATATTAAATAGTTTATCGAAAAAGTAATTTACTAGCGGTATCTTTGTTGAGAAAATTGACAGTGGTTTATGATACATGTTTTTAATAATAATGACGGCGTTGGGAAATTGCATTTGATTCGTCATGAATCACGATTTGAGCAAAATATTTTTGATCAGGGGCCAGGTTTTCACTTTTATACCATCGTATGGAATAGAGGGCCGCGTCAAATGGTATCCATTGATGAGGTGCAATATGTTTTTGAGCAGAATGCAATTTTGCCAATAATGTTGAGCCAGTCATTCAGATTCGAACAGGCAGAAAATATTGTGGCCTGGCAATTTAACAGAGAGTTTTATTGCGTTGTTGATCATGATGCACAGGTAGGATGTGTGGGATTTATTTTTTATGGTCCATCCCCAACGATGTTTATAAATCTTAATACTGATGATACAGAAATGCTGAAACGACTACTCGATGTTTTTGAAGAGGAGTTTATTTCAGAGGAGGAAATTAAAGGCGAGATGTTAAAGTTATTATTGGTCAGGCTTATCATAAAAATTACCAGGTTGGCCAAGAAGCAGTATTTAGGAACTGAAGAGGTTGTTGAAGAGAAATTTAATATAATCAGACAATTCAATCTTTTGGTTGAAATCCATTTTCGTGAAGAAAGGCAGGTTACATTCTACGCCGGATTGCTTAACAAATCCCCGAAAACAATTGCGAACTATTTTTCTTTATACAGCAAAAAAACGCCGCTTCAGATTATTCAGGAAAGGGTTATTTCCGAAGCAAAGAGACTGTTTTATTATACAGACAAATCAGTTAAGGAAATAGCCGAAGATTTGGGGTTTAATGACATAGCTCACTTTAGTAAATATTTCAAAAACTGCACTTCTCAGAGCCCCTCTGATCTTAAAAGAGCCTCTAAAAGAGTAATTAGGGAAGAATAGACAACTCTTCGGGAATTATGTATATCGATTGTTCGCATTGATAGTAGCATTTTTGCGTTATCAATTAAATTCGGCTGCCTATACTAATGTGGAAGTCCGGGATAGGCCGCAAATAAACCATAATTCGGACAACGATGAAAACAGTATTCACTTTGCTAATCATTATCATTACAATAAATCAAGGCCATGCGCAGCCCAATTTAAGAACCAAGCATTTTAATTTGGAACAAGGTGTTGCGATTCAAGGTTACGATCCTGTTGCTTATTTCACACAAAAAAAAGCAATGGCAGGGAATAAAAAATATGCAACTACAGTAGAGGGCGTAACATACTATTTTTCAAGTGCAGTCAATAAAGATTTATTTATTGTTGATTATAAAAAATATGAACCGCAATATGGCGCCTGGTGCGCATATGCTATGGGTGCCAATAATGAAAAGGTGGAGATTGACCCGGAAACATTTAAAATAATAAACGGAAAACTTTACTTATTTTATCATACCTGGGTAAATAATACACTCACAAAATGGAATGAGAAGGAAACAACCCTAAAGGCTAATGCCGATAAGAACTGGCAAAAAATTTATCATTAAAATAATTGTAACATTTAATCATGCAGATAAAAAATTTTATTTCCTGGATCCTTCGTATCATCGCAGCATTAATACTTCTGCAAACACTATATTTCAAATTTACGGCCCATCCGGAATCAGTGGAGCTCTTTACCAAGCTTGGCGTAGAGCCTTGGGGACGTATTGGCACCGGCCTCATTGAATTGATTACAGGAGTATTATTATTAATACCGACTACGGCATTTATTGGAGCTTTTATTGGCGTTGGCTTAATGTCAGGTGCAATTCTTTCTCATTTAACTGTAATTGGAATTGAATCAAAAGGGGACGGCGGCCAATTATTTATGTTGGCAATAATTGTATTGATTTCTTGTTTATTAATATTGATTCTTCATAGAAAGGATTGGTTTATGTTGTATGACAAATATGGTAGAAGTAAAAAATGAAAAGTAAAATATTGTGTTTCATTTCTATTTTCATTATGTTGTGTTCAACACAGGATGGAAATGCGCAGGGATGCAGTGATGCCGGTTTTTGTACGACAGGTAATCTAAGGCCTTTGGCTTCAGATTCTATAGCTGTGAAAAATCAACAATTAAGCCTTATAATTGCTAATGGTATTGGCGATGAAGGCGTTTATGTATTAACGCCTGCACTTCAGTATGAGAACCGGTTGAATAAGAGTTGGTCATTACAAGCTAAATTAACAAGCAACTATGCATCCGGAAATTTGGGAACGGCTTTTGGATTAGGCGATGTAATCCTTTCAACGACCTATACAAAGAAAGCCAAAAACAATTGGGAAGGATCGTTTTTGTTAGGCACAAAATTACCTTTGAATCTTAGTGATTTATCAATAGATAATAAGCCATTGCCAATGCAATACCAAAGCAGTTTGGGGACAGTGGACTTAATAGCAGGGATGTCGTTTACAAATGGAAAATGGTTTTTAGCAACTGCTGTTCAACAGCCGTTAACAGGTACCAATAGAAATACTTTTTTACCGGCCTATTGGAATACAAATGAGGCATTGGAATATCCTTCAACAAATGATTTTGACCGGAGAGGAGATGTTTTGCTTCGTGTTGGATATGATGTTCGAAAGTCTGAAAGAATGAAAATAAATTTAGGACTGTTAAGTATTTATCATCTTGGTAAAGACACTTACATAGATGGCAACATCAGTAATCGCCCTATTAAAATTGATGGGTCGGAAGGGTTAACGTTGAATGGCACCTTTGCTTTCCGATACAAGGCTGGCGAAAAATTTGATATCGGTTTATCCGGAGGAGCACCTTTTATTGTTAGAGATGTGAGGCCGGATGGTTTAACGCGCGCTTTTGTTCTTTCGCCTGAATTCACATTTAAATTTTAATATGCAAACTATGAAAAACAAACTTGTTTTAGGACTTCTTTTAATGTTGGTAATTTTATACTCCTGTAAAAAGGAAGAGCAAGCATCAACTGTTGTGATTAATGAAACTGTTGATACCAGTGCTGTATTAAAGTACTCAGGCCTTTTTACTTCCGGACCGTTTGGAACTGTTACCGGTAAAGCAGAGGTTTATGAGTTAAACGCAACGTTTGTATTGAAGATTTCAAACTTTAATACTACTAACGGACCAGCTCTTCATGTATACCTTTCAAAGGAAGCAATGCCTGTCAATTACATAGATTTAGGCAGCCTAAAATCTACCAATGGAAGCCAGGTTTACAATATCCCCGCTATGCCTGATTTTAGTCAATATAAATATATATCAATACATTGTGTGGACTTTAATCATTTGTTTGGTTCAGCATTAATTAATTAAAAAATTTATCCGATGATTTTTATTCAATTAAAGCAGCAATTGGAATTACTTCTCAATCTGCTGAACAATCTGGACGATGCGCAATACACATGCAAAATATCGCACTTAAGCAATTCAAGTATTGGCGGCCATAGCAGGCATATCATTGAACTTTTGCAATGCGCCATCAATGGTTACAGCTTAGGAGAAATAGATTATGTAAACAGAACCAGGGACCTTAGTATTGAAGAAAACCGATCAATTGCACTTTCTTTAATTAAGAAACTTCAAGAGAATTGCATATTGCCTGATAAGAACATAACCATGGTTGTTGATCAAGTGGATGGCTCAAAACAGGCCGCAGTAACAACTAGTTATTTCAGGGAAGTGGTTTACAATACCGAACATATAATACATCATTTGGCATTAATAAAAGTGGCTTTGGTGGAAATAAAACATGATTTAGTTGCTGCTGATTTTGGTATGGCTTATTCAACAATAAAATATAAAGAAGCAATGAATGTATCGAATTAACCATTCATTGATGCCAAACATATAGTAGTTGTTAAATTCATTTCAATAAATCAATTATATATTCAATGTGTACAGTAGTTTTTATTCCTGGTAACGAGAAACATTTCTTCGCATCGCTTAGAGATGAAAGCCCATTAAGACCACCCGCCGAAGCCCCCAAAATTACCGGCGATGAGTTGAAAATATTATCGCCTAAGGATTTACTGGCGGGAGGAACATGGATCGGTGTAAATGATTTCGGAAACGTTATTATTTTATTAAATGGAGGCTTTGAAAAACATATACGAGCAAATTCTTATTGGAAGAGCAGGGGGCTTATTGTATCGGAACTATTAACATCTCAAGTTCCTGTTGTGGACTGGAATCTGATGAATTTAGAGAAAATTGAACCATTTACTTTGATTGTTTGGAGTGATGAAAATTTATTTCAGCTTGTATGGGATGGATTGAATAAACACCGGATTAGGGTAGACCAAACGATTCCACATTTATGGTCTTCTTCAACATTATATGATAGTGAAGCAAAGTTGTCGAGAGATGAACTATTTCAAAATTGGATCACCATGAATCCACCGGTTTCTAAGCTTACCCTACTTCGTTTTTTTAATTCATCTTCCGATGCGATAAACGGGTATATTATTAACAGAGCGGAAAAGGTAAAAACACTGAGCTATACATTCGTCGAACTTGCAGATAATAATGCTGTTGTTATGAATTATTATGATATCTCGAATTACACTTACCACCGTAATGAGATGAATTTAAATGAAATGTCTATTGGTTGTGAATTGCATGATAGAGATGAAACGAAAGGGCGAAATAGTCTGAACCAATAAAACATCCAATAGGAATCCTGCATTAAATTAGTTTATGCAGACATATTTTCTGATTTCATAGTACAAAGCACAGCAGACAAAGGAAAAATCATGATTATTGAAGCGATGTACAACAGGGCCAGACGAATATATATCAAGGCATTTAACTGGGAGTATTGGCCTATGTGGATAGTATATTTTCCTGTTGGGTTTTATTATCTTTATTTATCATTCAAGGCAAAATCATTTTTCTTTTTTTCCGGTGCTAATCCATCAATAGAGACAGGGGGAATGTTTTTTGAAAGCAAATGGAAAATATTTCAATTGATTCCTCAAAAATATTTTCCAATTACCATTTTAATAAAGCCCGAAGACGGTATTAATACAATTAAAATGAAGTTGGATGAAGCGCAATTAAAGTTCCCTGTAATAGCAAAGCCTGACCGGGGAGAACGGGGATGGGGCGTTAAAAGAGTAAACAGCTTAGCTGAACTTGAGGAATACAGAAAAAATACTACTGTCGATTTTCTTTTGCAGGACTATGTATCTGCACCACTGGAGTTCAGTGTTTTTTATCATCGTAACCCTGATAGTTTGAAAGGTACTGTAACTTCTGTTACATCAAAAAAACTATTGACAGTTGTTGGTGATGGTTTTTCTACAATTAGAGAATTGATGTTTAAGAATTCCCGTTCGTTTTTGCAATATAACAGATTACAGAATGATAAAAGTTTGAATCCGGATTATGTACTTGAAAAAGGACAGGAACGAGTACTGGTCCCATATGGAAATCATGTCTTGGGCGCAATGTTTTTGAATTATAACCATATCATTGATGAAGAGATGTTAAATAGTTTTGACAAAATCAGTAAACAGATAAAAGGTTTTAATTATGGAAGGTTTGATTTACGTTGTAGCAGTATTGATGACTTGAAAAAGGGAATAAACATCTCAATTCTTGAGTTAAATGGCGCAGGTGCTGAGCCGGCTCATATATATGATCCTGGATTTTCTTTTTACGAAGCACAAAAAGTTTTAGCGACGCATTATAAATACATGTACAATGCGGCTGTTCAAAACAAGAGAGAAGGATTTTCCTTTATGTCCTATCATACGTTTAGGAACTTGAAAAAACAAGAAAAAGAATATAAAAGAGGAGTACTGATACAATGAATTTAATTGGAATCCCGATTGGGTTTTACGGTTATTTGTTACCGGGGAATATCAACCTTATGGTGTTGGAATTATACAGAACAAGAAGGTATAGTCTGTTGTTTTTGATATTGTTCCTTATCCTTTTTTTTGAAACCCTTTATTGCGTTGTTACTTTACTTTATTTGAATGAAATAAAAGGGAATGATGTATTTCTTAACGCAGTAAAGTTTGTTACGTTTAGCTTACTTTTCTTAATGGGTGTATGGATGATCTTTGAATGGAAAAAAGGGAGCACCGCTGTAGGTAAGGCAACAATTATGCGGGGCTTGTTAAGCGTAGTGATAAATCCTCAACAGATACCTTTTTGGTTGTTCATTGGCATTTTAATAAGTCCGATTATTAGTTTCGGAAATGATATATATGCATCTTTAGGCTTTTTACTTTGTAATGCAATAGGAACATTGACTATAATGATGATCTACATGATTTACGGAAACAAAGTCATGGATTACTTTTCTTTGAATCTGAATTTTGTTAACCGTCTGATTGGCTTTTTTTATGTTTTAGTATCAATTTATTCATTCGGGAATTTAGTGATATAGGAGAAATATATAACAATTCGGTTTTCAAAAAATACAAAGTCCCGGTAGTGAGCCGGGACTTTCAAAATACAACGATAACTAAATCAAATCAATTCACAACTGAAATTCGCTGGTGAATAATTACATCATTGATGTTTAACTGCAAAAGGTAAATTCCACTTTGCAATCCATCAGTATTAACATCAATAGTATGTGTTCCGGCAGAAAGCATTTCATCAACTAAAACAGCGTTTTTGCGTCCCTGCATATCAAACAATATTGCTTTTACCTTAGCACTGGCGGCCAATGTAAATCTGGCATTGCCTGTTCCGGCTAATGGATTCGGATAAATAAGCAAGCCAACCGATGCTTCATTTTCAGTAATGGCAGTGCTTAAACGGAATGCATAAACGCTATCACAAACTGTGTAGTTTCCTGATGATGTAAATGCGGTTACGCAAACGTAATACCAGCCGCTATCAGTGTATTGATGTGATGGATGTGGTCCGCTTCCGTTATTGCCATCGCCAAAGTCCCATACAAACTGAGTATTGGCACACGGACTGTAAATACCAAAATTCACATTTCCGTTTCCAACAGCATTAGAGTCAGGGAAGGAATAAAATACAGGAGCACAGGTTGCAGAGCTGCCAACAATAATTGTTTGACAAGTAGAACACAATATATTTCCTGTTGCAGGATTAACTGCTGAGATACATACAATGTATGCTCCCGGAGAATTATAATGGTGATTGGGATTGCTGGTATATGCAGCAGTGCCATCGCCAAAGCTCCATACCAAATTTCCAAGCACACTTGCAGAGGTATTAGTAAAAGCAAAGAAATGACCAGTAGAGTCAACGGTATAAGTAAAGGATAATGTACAAGAACCACCGGAATTAATAATGATTGTATCACAATAAGTATCAGAACACGACTGCATAGAATCATAAACGGTATGACAAACCTGGTAAACTCCTGCTGCGCCATAAGTATGTGAAGGATTTGCATTGAAAGCATAAGTGCCGTCACCAAAACTCCAGCTATGGCTGTATCCGGAATTGTTATTCGCGAAATGAAACGTATTGCCATTGGATTGGTAACCAAAAAATGCATTGCATTGACTGCTTACCGCTGATATGGTAACATAGTGACAAATTCCGGAACCACAAACAGGATTCCCGTTTACTACATTGAGGCATACTTGATATGTTCCCGGCTGTGCATAGGTGTGAACAGGGTTTTGCAGGCCTGAAGAATCACCGTCACCGAATGACCAATACCATTGATTGATGTTCCCTGTTGAAATATTGGTAAAACTAACTACACTAAGTAAGCCTGGAGCAACACTATATATAAAGGCGGCCTGACAGGAAGTGTTGTTTACAATCAATACGGAATCACAATACGTAGCCACACAATTATTTGCTCCATCGCTCACGGTAAGACATACACTATATGCGCCTGCTGTTTGATAGGGATGTGAAATAGAATGACCACTACCCACAGTTCCATCACCAAATGTCCAGGAGTAAGTTGCAGTATTGGAAACATATTGGCTGGTAAATGTCATTGCATTCACAGCGCCATTCAAATTACTAAACGTAAATGCAGCAGAACATGCAGGTGGAGGAGCAACTGTAACAGGATGACAATAAGTAACAGTGCAGCCAATTGTTGGATTGGTAGCTACTAAACAAACAGTGTAGTTGCCGGGTTGACTATAAGTGTGTGTCGGATACTGGCCGGTGCCTATTGTTCCATCGCCAAAATCCCAGGCAAAAGTATTGCTTGAGTTAGGGATGTTTACATTCCCATAAAAATAAAAGACTGACCCCGTATGCTGATAACCAAATGATGCCGAACAGCCCCCGCCAATGGGGTTGCCAACCAAAAGCGTATCGCAGGTCATCGATTGACAAGTTCCTAAGCTGTCCCATATTGTCAAACAGCAAGACACCAAACCACTCATATTATAGGAGTGACCAGGATTGTGCAGTGTTGATGCTGTACCGTCGCCAAAAGTCCATTGCATATTGGTATAACTTCCTGCGGAAGTATTCGTGAATTGAAAGTGGTATCCCGAAGAATCAGGCGTTGCAATAAATGATGCCTGACAGTTCACAGGTTGTGCATTAGCTGAAGTATGCAAGGCAACGCTTGCAATCATCAGTATTCTAAGTAGCCATGTTTTCATATTAAATAGGTTTTGAGTGTTTAACGGTTCAAAGTTAAGTGCAAGTTGCGATCCTCCTGTAAAGAGTATTTATTATTCTTACGCACCCAAAACTTATTTTTATAGCAATCCGGATAGCCAGTTTCGGTAATTAATGACTTCTGTATCTCCTGTGCACTTATCGCCTTCCTTCTCTATAAACTTCTTAATTCTGGCAACAAGTATTTTGTTTTTCCTTAAAATAGGCGTTTGTACCATAAGCTTTACCAGGTCCAGTATTTCTTTCTCATTCAGGAAGTCTTCCCGCGCTATTAAATCCTTAAATTCCTTGCGTACTTGCGCCAATTTGTAGTTTAAAACGTCAAAATCACCCAACTGATAACGGATGATGAGTTCTGCAATTACAATTTTTAATTTCAACGTCCGCTCTGCTGTTTTAAAACCATCCAGGAGATATAACTTTGTTAAATGTCGCGCAGCCTCTTTATAAAACTGCTGTGTGAACTGCACAACGGCTAAATTGAGGTAAACAAATAAATGATAGAAAGAATTCGATTTTATTTTTTCATTGTCTTTTAAGTCTTCCAGGATTTCAATAGCCTTAGCGGGATTCAACTGCGAATAATTTATCACCAGTGAATTGTAATAGAAGAATATATATTTATCATATAACAGATGATGGTATTCTTCCATTGCTGATTTTAGTTTTTCAGCATACACCAATGATTGTTTTAGCTTGTTGTTTTTAAATAATGTATTCACGATGTACGTCAACATTTGCAGCTTCGTATCGTGGTTGTTCTTATCAAATAAATGATCTTTTTCAAATTCTTCGTGCACTGTTAAAAGGTATTCTTCCAAGGCAATGTAATCGTGCCGTTGCAAGAGCAGCTGGCTTACTGCTTTATATAAACGAAAACGCAGCGTTGGACTTTTACGCAAGTCCTTATCTTTCACAAAGTCATCAATGGATTTCTTTAATAGATCCAACAAGGGGCTTTTTCCTGCCGACAAATTCTGCGTCACTTTTAAACGATAAGTTACTGCTGCCAGTAAATCATCAATAGAACGCAAATGTGTTAACTGTTTTTGATTTTCACTTCTCCTTTCTATATATAACTCAGGATTGATATGTAGCGATTCATGCGATAACCTGATGTATTCACCATAAATTATATCAAGTAATTCATAGCTTTCAATGGCCTTCGCACCTGCTTCAGCTTTCTTGAGGTAGAAGTGTGCCTCCTTCCATGAGTTACGGGTAGAAAAATATTTGAACAATGCCAGCATATGACAGGTATATATAAAGTCGCTGTCTTCAAAATGCTGTATGCTCAGGCTCTTGCTTAAATCATTCAGCAACCTGTTCTTTAAACGGTAGAAAGCATTCCTGTCAGCTCCTTTGTAGAGTTTATCAAATGCCATTTGATCGTCATACTCCTTACCCGCTTTTCTGATGTAGTCCAATAAAACAATATCTTTCCTGTCATCAGCTCTTGTAATCCTGCCTGAATACAACTTAAAAAAGCGGATCTGCTCCTTGTTTAGGCCAAGGACAACCTGTTGCAGCATATTCATAAAAGTCTATTCATATCGTCTGTAAAAGTAGTAAATACCATCAAGAAATGTAATTTTGGATGCGTAAGATAAATAAAAGAGTATGTGTTGATGTATCAAAACGCCGCATACATTTGTATCACCCGGACAACAAAACAATTACTATGAAGAAACCCGTACTTATTTTTTTGTTTTTGTTGACGGGTACTTTTATGGCCACGGCACAATCGGCACATTTGAGGATCACTGCGCTTTATAACTTCCCAGATACTGCCTATGAAGGAGTAGTTTACCCGATACAGTTCCAACTTAAAAACGTGGGTATTGGCGCCTACCAGGGCCCTTTGCAGATAGTGCTGCAGACTGATTCGGCAACTGACATTTTGTACTTCAACCAAAACCCCAATTTTGTTCTATTACCCAATGACACCGTTACACTTATTGCCAATTCAGGGGCAATGGGTTATGTTTTTTCTTCCAATGTTTTCAGAACGGGCAATGATGTAGTAGTTGTTTGGCCTTACACAACGCAATTTGCTGTTCAGGTTGACACCTTGTATACAGCGGTCTATTTTGTGCCACTTAGCGGCATAGCCAATGAACAGGAGGCTATAAGCACTGGGATACCCGTGTATCCTAACCCTTTTAGTGACTTGCTTCACTTAAAATTGACCAATGGAATGCAAGTTGAACAGGTAAGAATATCAGACCTTTTTGGGAAGGAGGTTTACCGACGAATCTTTGACGGTGCCGAAGATTTATCGCTTGAAATGCTTCATCCCGGAATATATATATTGGAAATCGAGACTTCGAATCACGGAAGAACGGTTGTAAAAATCATTAAGCAGTAATTATTTCCTTCTCACTCCAATCACCCGCTCTTCCCAACACGTCCCTTCAGTGTCCCTTTCAAGATACACTGAAGAGGCGATAATATATATAAAATTATTTCTTACTTTTCTCCTTTGCCGCTTTCTCTTTCTCTTTCGCAACCTTGTCCTTTTCTGCTGCAATAGCTTTCTCCGCATCCTTCATCCTTTTTTCAATGCTTGTAATTTCCTTATCATCTACTTTCAACTGCGCATCCAGTGCTTTAATGGCAGCATCGTTTGCGGTAATCTTGCCTTGTATTTCATCAACCTTATCGGTTTTTTTATTGTGCTTGGCGGTTTTAAGCTGGTCCTTTAGTTTATCTTTTTCACCCAGCAGCTTAGTAAGCTTGTTATTGTTTTTATTAAATTCAGAATTCTTTGACCTTAATAATGATTTCGCAGTATCCCTTTCAGTAATCAACGCCTTCATTGCTGAGTTATCTTTTACAGGCTTAACAGTTTCCTGCTTTCCTTTAGCAGCATCGGTTTGTGCAAAGGAGCCGGCAGAGAGCAGTAAGGCAGCGAATAATAATATTACATTTTTCATGGGGTGGTGGTTTTACAATTTGTAATCAAAAGTATATTTTTTCTCTTTGAAGTGCGCAAAAAAGCATGAAATAGTAATCAAAGCACAATTAATTTATATTTGTAATAATATAACCACTTAAAACCTAAACCGATGCAAGAACCACAAATGAATTACATCGCTATTTTAATAGCCACTCTAATTCCAATGATCATTGGCTTTATCTATTATCATCCTGCTTTTTTAGGAAAAGCATGGATGAATGCCAATGGCTTTACAAAAGAAAGTGTTGGCAATGGCCCCAAACCAATATTATACCTGGTTGCCCTAATTGCAAGCTTTTTCCTGGCTATGTTCTTTTGGGCATGGGTTACCGGCGTGGGCGGACAAGAGCAAGGTCAGGTTACTGATCCAAAAGACGGGCACAGTTTTGTAACGTTTGGGCATGGAGCAGCGCATGGTTTAATATTTGCCTTAACCATTGCACTTCCCATCTTAACTACCATGGCAATTTTCGAAAGACGCAAATTCTCATGGGGAATAGTGAACTGGGGATATTGGGCAGTAACCGGTATTTTGATGTGCGGGATATTAAGTGCCTGGAGGTAATTTTAAGGACACCACTTTTCTTGTTGCCCATTTAACGGGAAACAGAAAATGAAATTTTATAGATAGACAGCGACAGTGGAAATTGATATTTCTCCACTTAGGGGTTAGTTCCCCGCAGCTTGCTGCGAAGAAAAACAAATATTATCCATCATGATACCCCGTTGCTTGCGGCGGGGAGTTTCATTAAAATAACACATTGATTATTGACCAGTGATGATCAGGAGTGGATAAGGAGATTGTTGATCAACCATAGGTTGCATTCTTTAACTAGGGAAATCAAATAATTTAAAACCCTGTTCATTAATATTTATTGAATTGGCACTTCAAAGCGGTTTATTCCACCTCGTCTCCACCCACTTATTTTGTTGTACCTGGTCGAGAAATGTCCAGGCAACAATACGACTTGTTTTATTCCCCTGACTCATTGAAATGGTTTTTACTTCAATTGCTTCTGCAATTTTTAATGCCAGGTATGCGCTTTTAAGGTGAACACTTTTTGAAATCAAGGTAGAAAACCAAAAACAAGAAGATGAAAATATTTTGCTTTGGGATATCATCGTTTGCACAAATTTTTCTTCGCCACCAACTGTCCACAATTCTTTGTGCTGGCCACCAAAATTTAATGTTGGTTTTGTAATTCGTTTATGATTCAAGTTGCTTAATTTACGAAGTGTTCCTGTTTGGGCCGCTTCTAGGGAAGCATGGAAAGGAGGATTACAAATGGTTAAATCAAAGTGTTCGTCATTTCGTATAATTCCACGGAAAATAACTTTTGAATTTTCTTGTAAACGAAGTTTCACGTTACCCTTTAAATGCAAATTCGCCTCAACAATTTCAGTTGCTGACTGAATGGCAACACGATCAACATCGGAGCCGACAAATGACCAGCCGTATTCTTTATTTCCAAGAATGGGATAAATGCAATTTGCCCCTACTCCGATATCTAAACATTTTATGTGATTGCCGGTTGGAATTATTCCGTGATTACTGCTTCCTAATAAATCAGCTGCATAATGAATGTAATCTGATCGGCCCGGAATAGGTGGACATAAATAACCCAAAGGAATCTTCCAGTGATCAATCCCATAGTAATGTTTCAATAACGCTTTATTCAGCATCATTACTGCCTCGGCATTTGAAAAATCAATCGAGTGGTCGTTGTAGTTATTCAGTTTAACAAAGGGAGCTAATTGGGGACAAGTGCTAATCAACGCTTGAAAATTATAGCGTTCACGATGCTTATTCCGTGCATGCATGTTAGATTTTATTTTCTCATGTTCTTTCTTTTTTTGAAGCATTGCACGGTTGTTGTCTGTGATATTATTTTTTAATTGTTTCTGCGATCCGGAGAAATAGCAATTAGAACCATTTGTAGTTTGTTGTTATGACTAAACTAAATGATATTAGGGTGGAGAGGATATGTTTTGAAAACGAATTGTTTGAGGTAAGAATAATCAATGTGAATGTAGGTGAATATTTACATAACGGAATTAGAATTATTTCACAATTACTTTTAGTTGCGAACTGCATATTTTTATAGATTTCACTTACCTTTTTGCCTTAGTTGATGAGCACATAAATCGTCACAAATGGATGCCGCGATTAGAGTCTAACCCACCCCATCATGCCATTTTTTACATGATATAGTTGAAAGAACGTTTAAAAGGCTTGCTTTGACTATTGATAAATATTTAACAACAGGCAAAGGTTATTGAAAAGTATACACGGTGAGTAAATTATTTTTATTGGTCCACTTTTTTCAAGCGATGTAACAGTCTTATTTTACCTGCAATTCTGTTGATTGGTTATAGTCATTTAATATTTATATTTGAAGACTCAATATCAAATACCATGGGTAGAATATTAATTGCTTTTATATTATTTTCCTTTTGTTCAATCTCATTTGCAAGCAATATGGAAAATGGAAATTACCTGATAAGATGCAATGAAAAGCTTGTTGAAGTAGTCATGGAAGACCTTTTAACACCGCCTGTTGCAAGTCGGGTGCATGTATATCCCAATATTGCTGCTTATGAAGTCTTGTGTATTGCCAATCCGAAATTATTGTCCCTGTCCGGTGCTATTAAACATCTGCCAAAATTAAATTTAGAAAGGGCCGATATTAATTATTCTATAGCTGCCGAATTTGCCTTTACAACTGTGGCGAAGAAGCTTGTCTTTTCCGAATACATGATTTCGGATTTTGAAAATGTTGAACTGGAAAAACTGAAGAAGGAAAACATAGACACTATTCTTGTTAATCTTTCTAAAGCATATGGCATCAATGCCGGCAAACAAATAATTGATTGGATCTTAAAAGATAATTATATTCAGGTAAAGGCCATGGAACGTTATGTATTAAATGAAAAGGAGGGCTGCTGGCGACCTACTGCGCCGGAATATACCATTGGAATAGAGCCCCATTGGAACCTAATGAGATCTTTGGTTACCGATTCTTCAAGCCAGATAAAACCAATTCCGAATATTGCTTACAGTGAAAAGAAAAAATCTGAATATTATAAAAATGCTTTAGCTGTTTATACTACTTCGAATAGTATGGACACTACTAAAAAGATGATAGCCCAATTTTGGGACTGCAATCCCAATATTTCTTTCTCAAAAGGTCATCTTACTTATTTCGTGCATAAAATTTCTCCCGGAGGACATTGGATCCTGATTACCGGTCAGGCTTGCCGGAATTTGAACTTTGATGAAGCAAAAACTACTCAGACTTATACATTACTCACTATTGGATTATTTGAGGCTTTTTTAAGTTGCTGGTCTGAGAAATACAGAAGTGAATCGATGCGCCCGGAAACTTATATCAATCGTTTGATAGATCCTAAATGGCTGCCATATATTCAAACACCACCCTTTCCTGAATATACAAGTGGCCATAGCGTGATTTCAAGTACATCAGCTACAATTCTTACGCAAATCATTCCTCAGCCATATACGTTTACAGATTCCAGCGAAATGTATATAGATTTGCCACCACGTAAATTCAATAGTTTTAAAGAAGCAGCGAACGAAGCAAGTCTCAGCCGTTTTTATGGCGGAATACATTATATGCCTTCTCTTGACAATGGACTAAAACAAGGCGCTGAAATTGGAAAATTTGTTCTTCAAAAAATTTATTATCGAAAATGAGAAAAACCATTTTATTTTTTCATGGACTTTTACTGCTGTCAGGTTTTGCAGGAAAGACCCAGTCATTATTTACGCTAATTAAATCAGAGGAGTCTGGGATTAATTTTATTAATACCATTGAAGAGACTGCAGCATTTAACAATTTTACTTATGGGTATTTATATAACGGCGGGGGTGTTGCAATAGGAGATATCAATAATGATGGGTTATCAGATTTATATTTTACAGGGAACATGGTGTCGAATAAATTATATCTCAACCTGGGGAATTTCAAATTTAAAGATATTACGGAAAGCGCCGGTGTTAGCGGAGGGCAGGGTTATCACACCGGTGTAACAATGGTCGACATCAACCATGATGGGTTATTAGACATCTATGTTTGCAAATCAGCATACAATAATGCAGAGCAAAGGAGAAATGTTTTATATATTAATAACGGCAACTTTACATTTACTGAACAAGCAAAAAAATATGGTATCGATGATGCCAGCTATAGTACGCAGGCCTATTTTTATGATATGGACCTTGATGGAGACCTGGATTTATTTTTATTAAACCATCCTCCAGATATGAATTACGCGAACAGAATTCAGTTGAGTTATGATAAGACGAACAGTTTGGTTGCCTATAAGGATTCTGCCAGGTCAAATGTTAGTTTCAGGTATTACGAAAATATAAATGATGTTTTTAAAGATAAAACAATGGAGGCTGGGCTGGGTACCCATGCATTTGGATTAAGTGCGATTATTGATGACTTTAATGATGATGGATATCCTGACATTTATACCTGCAATGATTATCATGTGCCTGATTATTTGTTCATCAATAACAAGGATAAAACATTTACCAATAAGGCCGACGAATATTTCAATCACTACAGTTACTCCTCAATGGGTTCTGATTATGCCGACATTAATAATGATGGGTTTCTGGATTTGATTGTTACGGATATGTCACCGGAGTCCTTTAAGAGAAGGAAGCAATTGAAAGGATCGGGGAACTACGATAATTTTAACAAGCGGATTCAATATGGATTAGGATGTCAGTATGATAAAAATGTGTTGCAGTTAAACAATGGCAATCATACTTATTCTGACATTAGTTATTTAGCTGGAGTAGCATTTACGGATTGGAGCTGGGCCCCACTGCTTGCCGATTTTGATAATGACGGACTGAAGGATTTGTATGTTACAAACGGATATATGCGTGATGTAACGGATATGGATTTTATGATGTATAACGCTGATTCCGTGAAAAAGGAATTAAATAAAACAACCGGATCTACTGATGCAATGAAAGTGTTGTCAGCTATTCCATCTTATCGACTAAAAAATTACTACTTTAAAAACAATGGCAACCTGACATTCAATGGCCAGGTAGAGAATAGTGGTCTAGACCAACTTTCCTGGAGTAATGGGGCAGTGTATGGCGACTTAGACAATGATGGTGATCTTGAACTAATTGTAAATAATGTTTCTCAACCCCCTTTTATTTATAGAAACAATACTAGTGAAAATAAGGCCGGAAAATTTATCCGGTTTAAACTGAGAGGAGATCAAGAAAATCCCGAAGGTATTGGAGCTATCATTGAAATTGAAACAGGCGATGGCAAAAAACAGATACAACATTTTAATCCTGATAAAGGATATTTATCATGTAATGAATGGGCTGTTCATTTTGGTGTGGGCGCTAATGAAAATGCAAAAGTTAAAATTTTCTGGCCAAATGGTTTGGAGCAAGTTATCCCTGAATTACCTTCAAATAATTTGTTAACACTTGATATTATAAACGCTAATGAAAAAACAAATAGTTTAATTAATAAGGCAAAAGTGTTTAAGGATATTACTAAGGAAACCAATGTAAACCATATTCAAAAAGAAAACACTTACATAGATTTCAAGTTGGAGCCCTTGCTTCCTCATCAGTTTTCGTTATTAGGCCCATGCATAGATGTTGCTGATGTAAACGGGGACTCTCTTGATGATTTTTTTGTTGGTGGAAGCATTGGTAATGCAAGCTCAATTTATGTGCAGGATGAAGAGGGAAAATTTTCAATAATGAAACAGCCGGCATTTAATTTAGACATGAAATTTGAAGATACAGGTTCGAAATTATTTGATGCAGATAATGATGGAGATCAAGACTTATTGGTAGTAAGTGGAGGCAATGAATACCCTGACAATGCAAGCATGTATCCCGTAAGGATTTACTCCAATGATGGGAAAGGTAATTTTACAAAAAGCACAGCAATTGAGAATATTAATACAAGTAGCAAAGCCATAGCAGTTGATGATTATGATAAGGACGGCGATTTAGATGTTTTTATCGGCGGCAGGGTGGTGCCCGGTCATTATGGTTTGATACCAGAGAGTTATTTATTAAAAAACAGCAAAGGACGATTTACAGATGTCTCGAACACCGTACCGGCAATTTCAAATATCGGTATGGTAACAGATGCTATATGGTGTGATGTAGATGCAGATGGCTGGAAGGATTTGGTTTTAGTTGGAGAATGGATGCCGTTAACAATTTTCAAAAATAAAAATGGAATATTGGATAGCGTCCCTGTAAAATTCGAAAACACCTATGGTTGGTGGAATGCCATTGCAGCAAAAGATTTAGATGGTGATGGAGATATTGATTTGGTGGGAGGAAATATTAGTGCAAACAGCCGTTATAAATGTAATGCACAATATCCGATGACGATGGTTGCCAGTGATTTTGACAACAACGGAAGCACCGATTGTGTAATAAGTTTGTTTCAGGAAGGGATAAGTTATCCTATAGCACTTCGGGACAATATGCTTGACCAGATGCTTTTTTTAAAGAAAAAATATTTACGCTATAAAAACTATTCCACTGCAAAGCTTACAGACATGTTTACCGCTGAACAGCTAAGTAAAGCAAAAAAGTTTCAGGCAAATACAATAGCCAACACAACATTTATTAATAGCGGAATAGGGGTTTTTACACCGCAGTATTTATCTACGAAAGCACAAATTTTTCCTGCAAATGCAATTCTCATCGACGATTATAATAAAGATGGTAATATGGATTTGTTGTTGGCAGGCAATGATTATTCAACGGAGGTTGAGTCGGGAAGAAATGATGCGGGCATTGGATTAATGCTATACGGAACGGGCGATGCAAAATTCAAATCAGTTCCTGTGACTGAAAGCGGGTTCTATATACCGGGCGATGTAAAATTTATGGAGAAAATTACCATCAAGAATAAACCTTGTATTATCGTTGGTAAAAATAAGGGGGCTATTCAAATTGTTGAATTAACGCAAGAGGGGAATTGAGAAACTAATTTAAGAGACGGTTTGTTCTATTTAAAATAGCAGGTAAATCTTCCTTAGCAATAAATTTATTAATTAATTTTTCTTGTTCAGATACTGTTGTGTAGTAGGGTGAAAAGTAGCCCAGCTATGCCAAAACTCCTGATATGCATTAATGGAATTAAGTTTGTTTGAAGGTGTTTTTAAATCTTGCCCTGAAAAATTAAAAGCAGCATCATCTGAAAAAAGTGTATCATGATTAATGTGAAATATTTTATTAGCAGGCCTTTCAAAGGCTACAAAACTTTTTCCGTCAGCTGAAATTGCTAATAAAATGGATGTTAAACCTATTGTATCGTTGATAATTTTTTTGTTTTTCAGTTCATTCCAATCGTATGCCTTGCATGCATTACCGGAAACAATCCCAATTACCCAAGACTTTTCTTTCCAGGATAACGTGTCAGTACGGGTAAGATCTCCTTTGCTTTTTCCTTGTTCAAATCTAACCGTTGAATCATAAGTGGCGAGGAATGATTCATCTGGCTGCATTACTTTTCCTTGTGGATATAAGTTGAACCACATGTCAACCGTCATTTGTTTTGATGGGACCTCAGGCAAGAGTTTTCCTTTCAACGATCCGGTGATGCACTCACCAGTCGATTGTCGCCACCAGCTCCCTGTGGATGCATCTTCAAACATGGCATTGAAGTGATCCATGCCAACCAATCTAAAATTTTCATAATGACCATCTACCAGAGGCTCATAAACACGCCCTGTGCGACAAACGCTGCAATAGGTAACTATTAACTGTTTATTGCCAACATTGTCTTGAACCTGGTGATGGTATGCTAAAAATTCAATCGGATAAGCTTTTGCTTCTCCATTATTTTCTACCCCAATTACCAATCTGCTGCCGGGCACTTTATTTTCAGCTTGTGATTTCAATATGATATTTTCTGGTTGTAAAAACATTTTATCAGCCGACATCTTAAAATTGATCAGGTAAAAAACAAGGAAGGTAAAAAGGAGTACAAATATGGGAGCCCATTTTTTTTTGTTCTGAAAAAGCTTAATACTTCCGGCAATTATAACAATAATGAAAATTGCTCTAAAAACCCAACGGTAAACATGTAAAAAATAAGCGATGTCAATGCTTTCCATCCGCTGACTTCCCGGCATCGGCATTATAAAATAAATGTTCATTAACTCAAATAATAGGATGCCGGCAATACTGAGGTAAAATAATTTTTTCATTAAATTTTGTGTAAGTAAAAGACAAGATATCTAAGCCTTAGTACAAGCAAAAATAGAATATATTTATTAATTGGTTTCTTTTGTTTAATCAGTATGATGCAAAGCCTATATTGCAACGGAATATTTTACCATATCCAGATTCCAAGAGCCGAAAGTTAAGAAGTTATTTATCTTAATAATTGTTGTATTTATTTAATTAAGCCACCAAATAGCACCGTTTAAAATACTCGCAAAACTTACCCACAATAGATAAGGAATTTGCAGGCGTGCAGCTGTCTTATTGATTTTATTAAAAACAAAAATCATAACGAGAATGCTAATCCAAATCAGTATTATTTCAAAAAATGCTATTCCGAGAAGTTGAAATTTAAAAAAGAGAAAACTCCACAAAAAATTTAAAGAAAGTTGAATGGTGAAGGTGGCAATAGCTTTGTTTTTTAATTCATTTTTCGGGGATTGTAATATTAGAAATAAAGAAATTCCCATGAGCAAGTAAAGCACTGTCCACACAGGACCAAATAAATAATTTGGGGGATTAAAAGAAGGTTTGTTCAGTGCGGTAAACCATTCATTGATACCTGATGAAGTAGCGATCCCTGAAATAGCGCCGACTGACAATGTTAACAGCATGCAGCCGGAAAGTTTTACATATTTATTCATAGTTGGGCTTGTAGTTACTTTTTTTATTTGCTGACTGCTGCAATTTTATTGAGCATTCCTTTAAATATTAATCCATGAAAAGGAAATACGGCGTACCAATAAAGTCTACCTAACAAACCAAGCGGCCTGAAAGTGGCTGTTTGAGTAAGTGTTTGATGCTCGTCAATTTTAAATTCCAGCCATGCCTCTCCGGGCAATTTCATTTCAGCAAACAAGAGCAATCTTTTCTCTGTCTTATCTGCAAGCAAAACGCGCCAAAAATCAAGAGTATCACCGGGCGCTATTTCAGTTTCACTTTTTCGCCCTCTTCGCATACCAACACCGCCGGCCAGCTGATCTAGTAAACCCCTTATTTCCCAAAGCCAGTTTCCGTAATACCAACCTGTTTTACCACCAATTGCCCAAATCTTATCAAGTGCAACTTTATCGTTTTGAACGTTAATTGTACGAACATCTTTAAAGCATCCATTAACCGGCACTTCAATAAATTTAGAAAGCCCTTTGCTAAATAGCTCACTTGTTTGTGCATCTTTCCAACTTGAAAGCACTTGGTTTTGTTCTATTTTATCAAAGGCAAGTTTTATGGCTGTGTCATAACCAATCAGTTTTATACCAAGTAGCATTGCCAAATTATTGGGTTTACAAATCACATCAATTTTCATACTGTTTACTAAATTCTTGGCAAGTGCGTATGACGTAGCGGTAACAAAATATAACCAATAGGAGGAAATTTTTGGCGTCATTACAGGTACAATAATTATACGTCTCTTTAAGCCGCGTTTTTTAGCAAAACGCAAAAGCATTTCTTTATAACTTAACACATCGGGGCCGCCAATATCGTAACTCTTATTATATGTTTCGGTTTTGCCAATTACACCAATTAAAAATTCAATAACGTTACGAATAGCTATTGGCTGACATTTTGTTTTTAGCCAACGGGGAGTAATCATAATAGGTAATTTCTCCACCAAATCGCGTATGATTTCAAAGGAAGCGCTGCCTGACCCTACTATGATACCGGCCTTTAATGTGGTGAGTGCAAAATTTGAATCTGATAAAACAGTTTCCACATTATTTCGCGAGGATAAATGTTTCGATAACTCTTCAGCGTTACTTATTCCGCTAAGGTAAATAACTTGTTTAGCATTGGTTTTTTCTATGCGATTTTTGAAGTTAGTGGCGCAAAGCTCTTCCATATTTTCAAAGTCCCCGGTTCGTGTTGACATGGAATGTATGAGATAGTAGGCTACATCAATATCATCAGGAATATGCTTTAGGCTATCCTTATCTAAAAAATCTGCCTCTATTACCGAGAGGTTTGAAGTTAAATAATTCTTCTTATTAAATCTGTTTTTATCTCTTACACAACAGATAACCTCATGCCTGCTTTCTAATAAAACGGGCAATAATCGTTGTGCAATATATCCGGTTACTCCGGTGAGTAATATTTTCATTAAATATATTTCCCAAACCTTTTTTCTAAAGCAACTGTTCTGAAATAAAATATCTTTTCAAGTTGATTTTTTATTAATAGTGAATTAGCAAGTGCGCCTAATATTCCCATTGGTGGTTGATAAGTAACAATATCGGTCATTAATACACCACCCTCAATGGCTACAATTTTATGCTGATAATGCCACATTGTGTATGGGCCTATCCTTTGCTCATCAACAAAATATTCGAAATCTTTAACATGTGTAATTTCTGTCATCCAATTTAGTTTTATTCCAAGTAAGGGACTAACCTTGTATGTAATAATCATGCCCGGATACATTTTTTCACTACTGGTATTGCTAGTTACCAAAAAGCCCATATGCTCGGGCGTTATTTCTTTTAAATTAATTGTTGCTGAAATAAAGTCCCATATTTCGATGATAGATGCAGGTAATTTTTGTGTTTTAGTTAATTGATAAAAAGCCATAATTATTTTTTATATTTTTATTGTAGAAATGCCACCATCTACATGCATAATCTGCCCTGTTATCCAGCTTGCTTTAGTAGAAAGTAAAAATTCAACCATGTTAACAATATCATCAGTTGTTCCAATTCTCTTAAGAGGATGTCGTTGTGCATTTGCTTGCCTTTTCTGCTCGCTATTTAATAAAGAAGCTGCTAAAGGAGTATCCGTTAGCGAGGGCGCTATACAATTCACTCTTATTTTTGGCGCATACTCTGCAGCCAACGCTTTAGTTAATCCTTCAATGGCTCCTTTAGATGAAGATACCTGCGAATGAAATGGCAACCCGGTTTGAACTGCAACAGTAGAAAATAGAATAATAGCGGCATTTTCGTTGTTTTTTAATTTTGGTGCAACGGCTTGTATTATTTTTACTGCACCCACAACCTGCAAGTTATAATCATTTGTAAAATCAATCGGTTTAATTCTTTCAAAAGGACGAAGGTTGATACTGCCCGGACAGTAAATAACTCCAGTTAATGATTCAGGTAAAAAGTCAAGTAAAATGTTTTCATCTAAAACATTTAATTGATTGTACTTAATAAGCGGATGATCAGCATGCATTTCATTCTTATTAAAAGTTCCAAATACCTGGTGACAAGAATCAGCTAATTGCAAAGCAAGTGCTTTACCTATCCCTGAAGAAGCTCCAATGATTAAATAGTTTGCCATTTATATTATATTCTATTTTGTTCAAAATTAGCAACAAATAGTCTGCTGTTTTAATGTATTTACTGTTTTAAATTTGCCGGAGCATGCATAACCTAACGGCTAGCTCCGCATCTTTGCTGGTTGGAAGCATTGCTTTAGCGCATTTGCCCTGTCAATATAGAAGAATTATTTTAGGTATTGAAATATCATTTGGTCTGATTGTAGACCAAGTAATAAACACTGTTTAGAAGGTTAAGAGGTAAATAACCACTTAAAGGAGACTTTCGAAAATTATCCGAACCTTTTTATGCAATAGTTATACGGCTAAACAATTTAATCCGCCTTCGCGTAAAGCTACGGCGGACGCGTAGGCTCAGTTTAATTCCCCTTAGCTTGTCACCGATGCTCTATAGCTTTGGCGTCGGAGCGCTGCGATAATATAAATTGCAATCATTCAAGATATCCCGCTGCTTGCGGCGGGGAGTTTCATTTAAAAACAAAATCTTCAACCCGAAATGGACTTATGAATCGAGCGGATCAAGTACCGTTCTTTGGCAAAGTAAGGCACTATCAATCTGGCTTAATACTGCTGTACGCTATCCGTTATTTATTTAAATCAGACCTGTTCGCAACACCCACACAGCTTGACTTTTAGCTGTTCAAGCGAGGTATTATCCGTTTGGGAAATATCCTACACTTTTTACTGCCACCTCCTTATCAAAAAGAAATGACGAATTTTTATGAATTACCTATTGTCCTTTTTGGCAGCCTTGGCAAATTCATTAAAAGTAGTTATCGCAAAAGCAATAAATGAAATTCCAACTATAGTTGTATATATAATTAAATCTAAATTTTCCATATTACTTTTGCTTTTTAGAATTTATATAAATTAATAATAAAAGCATGGTAGGAGGCCATAGGCCAATAAATATAGCGCGATCATGATCTTTTAATACTACGTAGTAATATTCAGAAACAAATATTATTAATACTGAAAGTACTAAAATTATCAATTCCGATGTTTTGAAGTTTTTTAACATAATTTTATTTTGTTTACGTATGACATTTTTTCAATTGACTTTTAGTTGAATGCTTTAGTCTTTACGATTTATACTAAAAACGAGTTCTTCTCCAATTAACAGCCACTGAAGAACCTTCTGCAATAATAACACTTTTAGGATTACTACTATTCAAAAAATCAAAATCTTTTCCATACATTTTCTCAAAATCACAGTTGATTGAGTACTGAATTACATCGTTTATTTTCCAACGGGGATGCTCAATTTGATATTCTTCGGAAATTGATTTATTAATCATGGAATACCCGTAATAATGCTCAAAAATAAATTCTTCAAAACTTTCCTTAACCATCAGTTTTTTTTCAAGTCCGGCAATTACGGAAAGGCTATTCCATTTTTTAGCAATCTTCCATTTATATTCAATGGTTTTATTTTCAGCATTAACATTCCACTCATGTTTGGTTGGAACTGCAATGTAATGCTCATTGTATAATCGATTGGCAATCCACGCTACCAATTTATTAGGAACAGTTTCATTAATAAATACAACACCTCTTTTTAATTCATTGCCTTTCTTTCTTGTTACATAAAATCTCAAATTTATTTCTTCAAATGTTCCAAGGCCGGGAATTGGAATCTGAAATATTCTTGTGTTTTTAAACATAAAGCCAACAAGACTAACATATGTTTGGCCATTATAAAAATCTAACTCAACACCATTAGGAAGGTAGGGAACAAGCACTTTTGGGTCAACAATATAGTTTGCCATTATCAAATTTTCCCAGCTGGCATTTAAAAAATATTTCATTTCCGTTTTTTATTTTCCTCAAGTGAATTTAGAAATATTTCCGCATTGTTTAAATGTGCCTTCTGCTTAATGTCAGTCATTTTATCAAAGCTCCTTACCAACATTCCCAATCGAGGATTTTGCAAAAAGAAATCCCTGTGGATATGCATAAATCTCCAAAATAGCCCATCCCATACATTTTGCCATTCTCCTTTTTTATAATCACTCATCTTCATTAAATAATTACTTCCACTGATATATGGTTTCGTTGCCATCAAACCTCCATCAGCAAACTGGCTCATGCCATAAATATTAGGCACCATCACCCAATCGTATGAATCTATGAAGAGCTCCATGAACCAGCGATAAACTTCATTAGGGTCAAATTCGCAAAGCAGCATAAAGTTTCCCAAAACCATTAGGCGCTCAATGTGATGGCAATAGCCTGTTGCTAAAACTTTTTTAATAGTACTATCTAGAGGTATTATCCCTGTAGTTCCATTCCAAAATGAAGCAGGAATCTTTCGTTTAAAACCCCAGTAATTTTTAGTCCTTTCTTCATTGCCTTTTAACTCATAAACGGCGCGGATAAATTCTCTCCAACCTATAATTTGCCTTAAGAAACCTTCTAATGAATTTATTGGGATTTCATTATTGCTTGCGTATTCTAAAGCTTCGTCTATAATATATTGCGGCGTTAACAAGCCTACATTTAGCATAGGTGTTAAAACACTGTGATGTAAAATGATTTCATTAGAAACAATGGCATCTTCATACGCACCAAATTCAGCAAATCGTGTTTTAAAAAAATTATGCAGCCATTTTTTACTTTCGGTAAATGTTGTTGGATAAATGAAGTCAGCATTCAGTTTTCCATAATTTTCCGGGAAATACTTTTGTGTATAAATTTCCGCGTCTACATAAAAATTATTGGCTTTTAAAACAGCAACTTTGGGAGGTGTTTTACCTTTTGGATATTTCAAACGGTTCTCATCGTCATAAGTCCATTTACCGCCAATCGGTTTTAGGTTTTTTTCCAACAAAATATTCCTGCTTTGTCGCTGATGTTTATAAAAATCAGTTTGAAACATGCGTTTTTTATCGGAAAAATAATTTGCAATTTCTTCAGCTGAATTAATAAATAATTGGGAATAATTTTTATTTGCTTGTATGTTTTGACTCTTACAAAGCCTGCCGATTCTACGTTCCAGCAAGTAATCAGTTGTATCGATATATTCAAAGGCAGTAATGCCAATTGACTTAAAATAAGGAATTAGTTTTCTTACATCAGCTAATTCGTTGAATGAATCAACATAAATTACTTTAATATTTTGAGATTGAAGATGGCTTTCATAAAACTTCATGCTAGTTCTGTGAAAAGCTATTTTCTGTTTGTGAAACTTATACTGCTTAAAAAATAAGATTTCTTCAACCAGATAAATGGTATCGCATTTTGCAATAAGATTATTTTGCTCAAATAACTGATGTGGAAAAAGAATTCCTATGCTCATATTTTATGCTTATTCATTCTGCATTTATCACTGCAATATTTTACTTCTTCCCAAACCTTTTCCCATT
>JANOXC010000069.1:0-10510 GCA_031418215.1 Bacteroidota bacterium | reverse complement strand
ATTGATTTCGACCAGCAGAGTTATGAAGGAAGAAAGTCTTTCTATATGCCACAGTATTTTAAGGAAAACAACGCAATAGTAGAAATGTGCATCAAACTCATGACCCCAGAAACAGTGCATCAATACCAGTTTGAAGAACGCACACTGATAGCCAAACGAATTGGTGCTGCGCGATTTATGATAAAGGAATTGGTAGATACCATGAAAAAAGACGAAATTTCCACAGTTGAGAAAACCAAAGAATTGAAGGAAGAATTGGCTGCATTCTACCAGGCTGATATTTTCCTGAAATGCCAAAACATGGGAGAAATTGTTAAAACCAGCCTTAAGGAAATGATGAGAAGGAATAAGCAACACCTTAAATAGCTTATTTTCAATATTAAAACAGATTTATCCGATGGAGGTTTAGCAATCATTAAGCGTTTAAAAATTGCTGAAATAATAAAGAACAGCTTTGTGTATTCCATTAAATATTTGTATACTTGCAACTATAACAAACCCCAAAAACCAAAATAAATGAAAAGCTTACTAAAAACGCTTTCCCTCACATTAATGATTTGCTTAATGGGAACCAGCTTATTTGCTCAAGCAAAAAAAGCTACTTATGATGAAGTTGCTATTGCCAGACAAGCACAGACAAAGACAGAATACTTAAAACAACAATTGAACTTAAACGATGAGCAGACAATGCACGTTGGAGAATTGACAAATAGAATAGCATTCAAAATGGCAGCAGCAAGTAATAACAAGGCTGAATTAGATGCCTATTACAATACTGAAATGAGCAATATTTTAACTAGTACTCAAATGCAAAAATTTCAAACCCTCAATAATGCTAATCTTTCTAATGGAAATAAGTCTTCAAATGTTGATGAAGAAAAAGCAAAAATGCTTCCAAAAGAGTAATTACAGGAATTGGCCTGCATAGAATAAATTAAGGAAAACCGCCTGGTTACAGGCGGTTTTCCTTTTTTAATACCTGTCTTTTTGAAGTCAAAGGTTCCCTCGCCTACCTCTCTGTTATATTGTCAATTATACATTTCAAAAATCCCAGCTTTATTTTAACTTTGCATCAATGAATCATTTTGTTGTTTCAGCCAGAAAATACAGGCCATCTACCTTTGACATGGTAGTTGGTCAAAGTCATATAACCCAAACGCTCAAAAATGCCATTCGGCATAAGCACCTTGCACAAGCATTTCTTTTTTGCGGTCCAAGGGGTGTAGGAAAAACTACCTGTGCCAGGATTCTCGCCAAGACCTTAAATTGTCACAATCTCACTGAAAAAATAGAAGCCTGCAATAAATGTGATTCCTGCCTTTCATTTAATAATGGCCAGTCACTGAATATCTATGAACTGGATGCAGCCAGTAATAATTCGGTTGAGGATATAAGGGCATTGGTGGAACAAGTTCGATACGCACCACATGCCGGCGAATACAAGATATATATAATTGATGAAGTGCATATGCTTTCTACAAATGCCTTCAATGCTTTTCTGAAAACGTTGGAAGAACCACCTCCTTATGCTATTTTCATTCTTGCAACCACAGAAAAGCATAAGATAATTCCAACAATCCTTTCCCGTTGTCAGATTTTTGAGTTCAACAGGATACAAGTTGATGATATTGCAGGACACTTAGGTTATGTTGCTGAACAAGAAGGCGTGACGGTTGATGTTGATGCTTTACATATCATTGCTCAGAAAGCAGATGGTGCATTACGTGATGCATTATCAATTTTTGATCAAATGGTAAGTTATTCCGGTAATAACGTTACCTATAAAGATGTGATTAGTAATCTCAGCATTCTTGATTATGATTACTTTTTTAAATTGACAGATTATATAAGAGAAGGAAATATTTCCAATGTGCTTTTAACCTTTAATGAATTACTTGGTGAAGGCTTTGATGCCCACCATTTCATCAATGGTTTGGCAGGTCATTTTCGTGACTTATTGGTTTGTCAGGATCCTGCTACTATTTCACTTTTAGAGGTAAGTAAAAATATACGTGAACGATATAAATTACAGGCTAAACAAACATCTCCTTCCCTCCTATTAAAGCTATTGGATCTTTGCAGTCAATGTGATATTAATTACAGGGCCGCCCGTAATCAGCGTTTGCATGTTGAGCTTACGCTTATTAAAATGTGTTCTTTAAATACGATTATAACTGAAGCTCCTTATGTTGTTGCTACCGGATCTGCTCAATCTAATAAAACAACTGCTCCATTACCTTCAGAAAAAAAAACACTTGATGTAATTGCACCTCTTGAAAAAAAAACTGATGCAACAATCAATTCAAATATTAAATCGCCAATTGCAAGTGCCCAGGTAAATGAAATCAACTTGAATGCACCTGCTGCAACTTTAGCTGAATTTTCATCAAAAAAAAGTGACGATTTGTTGCCGCAAGAAAGTATTATCCCATCAACGACTGTTAATCCCAAACCAGCTAAAGGTTACACTTCCGTGCTTAAAAAAGCTTCATTGGCTGCTATTCAAACATCCGTTGTAAATGAACAAGCACCTGCTTCAAAACAAGAAGTTAGCCCACAAAATGAAATTGCCAGTCCTGTTTCACAATCAGATCTTGAGCTTAAATGGAGCGAATTTGCACTCAAGGAAAAAGCCGCTGGTAAGCATCAGTTATTTACTACATTAACCCATCGCAAACCGGTTTTAATAAATGATCATCTAATTGAAGTAGAAATAGTCAACATGTCACAAGAAAATTTATTGATTCAAGAAAAAAAGGTATTGATGGATTACCTAAGAATTGAATTAAATAATCATCAACTTCAACTGACAATAAAATTAAATGAAACTACAAAAGATGAAACTGTTTATACCTCTAAGGAAAAATATCAGAAGATGGTTGAACGAAACCCGGCCTTAGAAGATATGCGTAAAAAACTAGGGTTGGAGCTTGATATGTAAAAAATTAAGAATGTAGAATGCAGAATGTAGAATTAAGAATGCAGACATCCTTCGCTAAAAAGCTATGGATGTTGAAAAATTAAGAATTTAGAATGTATTGGAAAATATTTAGAATTACACATTAACAATTAACAATTAACAAAATATGTCAGGAAGTAAAATCACCAATATTAACGGCAAACTAAATGTTCCCGATCAACCTATCATACCATTCATCGAAGGAGATGGAACAGGAGCTGATATTTGGGCTGCATCTGTCCGCGTTTTTGATGCTGCAGTAGAAAAAGCATACAATGGAAAGAAGAAAATTATCTGGAAAGAAGTATTAGCCGGCGAAAAAGCGTTTAATAAAACAGGCAACTGGCTACCTGATGAAACGCTGGCTGCTTTCAATGAATACCTTGTTGGAATTAAAGGCCCGCTTACCACTCCTGTTGGGGGCGGCATACGTTCATTAAATGTTGCTTTGCGACAGATTCTTGATTTGTTTGTTTGCCTTCGCCCAGTGCGTTGGTTTGAAGGTGTTCCATCTCCTGTTAAGAATCCCGGAGCGGTTGACATGGTCATCTTTCGTGAGAATACGGAAGATATATATGCAGGTATTGAATATGCCGCCGGTTCACCCGAAGCGCAAAAAATACTTGATTTTATTGCCAAAGAATTTCCGAAAGATTTTTCAAAAATTCGTTTTGGTACAGAAGCAAAGTCAGAGGAGTTTTGGAAATTAGTAGGCATTAAAGAAGATAACAAAGTACAAGTTGGAGTTGGCATCAAGCCGGTGAGCAAGAGCGGTACGGTTCGTCTCATTCATAGTGCTATTTCTTATGCCATTAAGTTTAATCGTAAAAGCGTTACAATTGTTCACAAAGGAAATATCATGAAATTCACTGAAGGTGCTTTCCGTGATTGGGGATATGAGGTAGCAGAAAAATATTTTTCCGACAAAGTTTATACTTGGTCAAGTTGGGAGAAAACAAAAAAAGAAAAAGGAGAAGCTGCTGCCAATGAAGAACAAAAAACAGCATTAGCCAATGGTAAAATCCTGATTAAAGACGCTATTGCCGACATCACCTTGCAGCAGGTTTTAACACGTCCGGAAGATTTTGAAGTTATAGCTACCATGAATCTAAATGGCGATTATCTGAGTGATGCATTAGCGGCTCAGGTTGGAGGAATTGGTATTGCACCCGGTGCAAATATTAATTACATCACCGGTCATGCCATATTTGAAGCTACACATGGCACTGCACCAAAATATGCCAATCAGGATAAGGTAAATCCCGGTTCAGTTATACTAAGCGGTGCCATGATGTTGGAACACATTGGCTGGCAGGAAGCAGCAGATCTTATTTACAAAGGCGTTGAGAGAAGCATTGCTGCAAAAAGGGTTACTTATGATTTCCATCGTTTAATGGAGGGCGCAACACTTTTGAAATGTTCAGAATTCGGAACCGAGATCATCAGCCAAATGGAAATGGCCACTGTTTAGTATAAATTTAAGTTTTAAGTTTTAAATTGCTAAATAAAATATTGCTTTTATCCTCCATTATTTTATAATGGATAAGATAATTTAAAATCTAAAATTGTAATCACTTGCCCCTACTCGGTAAAATCATTAAGAACAGTATTGAGTTACGACACCGATTACAGCCGGAGTCGAAGACACCCATTCATTACCAGAAGAAAGAACTGCGTAAACTGATGCGTAAAGCGCAGTTTACCATGTTCGGGCAGACGTATCATTTTTCTACAATTGTAAATAGCCGGAATAGTATTAATAAGTTCAAAGCAACGGTTCCTGTTCATGATTACAATTCAATTTTTGCCAAATGGTGGAATAAATGCCTGCACAATGAAGCTGATGTTTGCTGGCCTGGTAAAGTAAAATATTTTGCGCTCAGCAGCGGCACTAGTGATTCTTCCAGTAAGCACATCCCCGTTACTTCAGAAATGGTGAAGGCAATTCAACGGACCAGTCTACGTCAGATAATTTCATTAGGTGGATACGACTTACCCAATGACATCTTTACCAAGGGGATTTTAATGCTCGGAGGCAGCACCCACCTTAACCAACATGGCTCTTGGTTTGAAGGCGACCTTAGTGGTATCACTGCAAGCAAAATACCTTTTTGGTTTCAGCATTTTTACAAACCGGGAAAAAAAATCTCAAAGGAAAAAGACTGGAATGCCAAGTTAAACGACATTGTAGAAAGTGCTCCCAAATGGGATATAGGAATCATCGTTGGTGTTCCTGCATGGTGTCAATTACTAATTGAAAAAGTCATTGCGCATTATGAACTGAATAATATACATGAAATGTGGCCCAATCTCTCCATGTATGTTCATGGTGGTGTTTCCTACGAACCGTACCGGAAAAGTTTTGAAACTTTGCTTGGAAAACCAATTATATATATTGAAACCTATTTGGCATCTGAAGGCTTCATTGCTTTTCAACATGAAAAGGATAACCGTTCCATGCGTCTTATTTTAAATAACGGGTTGTTTTTTGAATTTATCCCTTTTAATGAAAGTAATTTTAATGCTGATGGTGAATTGGTTCACAAACCAAAAACTTTATTAGTTAATGAAGTAGAAACCGGAGAAGATTATGCTATTTTGCTTTCCACATGTGCCGGGGCTTGGAGGTATTTGATAGGCGATATCGTTCGATTTACCGACGTTGAGAAAGCTGAAATAATTATTACCGGAAGAACTAAGCATTACCTGAGTATTTGTGGCGAACATTTGTCAATTGATAACATGACAAAAGCTATTGAACTTGTTTCAGATGAATTTGACTTAAGCATCAACGAATTCACCGTTTCGGGGATTAAACACCATTCACTTTTTGCACATAAATGGTATTTAGCCTGCGACAAAAAAGTTGATACTAAAGCACTGCTTTTAAGCCTGGATGCCAACTTGAAAATTCTGAATGATGATTATCGTGTTGAACGTGGTTCTGCATTAAAGGATATTTTTGTAGAAGTCCTGCCTCATAAAACTTTTCTACAATGGATGGAAAAGAAAGGCAAGGTAGGATCACAAAATAAATTTCCACGTGTAATGAAAAAACAACAGTTTGAAGAATGGGAGGCATTTGTGAACTCAATTAAACCTTGATCTTTTTCAGGCATTGATACTATCTGGATTCCTTATATATATAAATTTCATACCCATTCAGGATTGCCTCTTTTTCATAACCTTCAAAAACTGCATCTAGAAATTTTACAGGCTGCTTATTCTCTTTACAAATTATATATTTAATTTTTCCATCTTTCACCCTTTGTGAAAAATCTTCATAACTGAAAATCTTATTCGGATAGGTGCTATTTGTTACAATTTCTCTCGTTGGAAAGAGTGCCTTCTCCCCTATCATCTGGTTGATCATATTTTCGTTGCCAATAATCGTAAAAATATATTCATCGTTTTTAACATTCTGTTTAACATATCTTGAAACAAACATCCAATTAGTATAATCTGCTTTCCAATGATCAAGATGCTTAAAATACTTCCAACTGGGATTACTATAAATATTCAAAATACAAAAAATAAATAAAAATGGGATTGCCAGCCAACTGCCTTTCATCCACCTGTCGTAATTGGCAAAGGTTATACTGAATAACATTAACGATAATACTAAAAATGTATTTGTAAAGTTGCCAAATGAGCCGCCGAAAAGACTGCTAAGAAAAGCATATAAAAACAAAAACAGAATCACAAATCGTAAAAAGTGTTCTCTCAACTTAAGATCTTTCATCAGAAAAATTGAAATCGCCAGGCCAAGCATTCCAACAAAATATATATTTAGAAAAACTGATCCGTCAGTCATCTCCTTAAGAAATTTTAAGTCGATGGGATTTTGTAATCGTTTAATGATGTTTAAATACCAATAATTAACAGAAGATCCAACCAGCACAATAAAAAGAAAAATACTGGCTAAAGCAAATGAGATAGCAAATCGAAGTGTTGCTTTAACATCTTTTGTAAAAAGCAACAGGTAAAACAAAATTCCTAAAAAGAGCAAAAATCCAATCTGGTTTGTAAAAAAAGTAAGCGCTGTAAAAATCCCTGAAAGCACAAGTTCTGAACCATATTTAAACTCATATAAATTCAGAAAACATAAGAAATAATAAATGGCAAACAATACTGCCAATAAAAAAAGGCTCCCTTGCCCGGTATAATCACTGGCAGGAACAAGAATGAAACTGCCAAAATAAACTGAACAACAAAGTTCCTTATTTTTAATGTCAAAAATATTTTTCAAAATGCGAAAAATTGGGATCACCATTAAAAGGTTAAAAAACAAACATAATAACCTGTTCATTTCCGTTACTGCATGAATACTTTGAGCCGCCCCTGCCAGCTGTGACATACCAGCTACTACATAATACTGCAAAGGCATAAATTGTATAACAGAATATGGTGGCAGTTCAGGATTACTATATAATCCACGCCCATTCAACATACGAATAACGCCATACAACATGTTGATGGTCGAGCTCTCTGTGGCCGGGATATAAGAAAAGGCATAAATCAATCGAATAATAACCAACGATAAAAACGCCAATCCCAATACAATAAATACCGTCCTGACAGCTAAATGATACTTTTGCGGGCTACTCATAATTAATGCAATATTACCTTTTTTGTGATTCTATAAAAAATATTTCTCAGTTAAATCATGGCAACTTTAAGCGCACAAATCAATTTCTTATGCTACATTTGTCTATCTATTTGTTTTGCAAATCATCTTTAAATACAATTTTATTTTTCAGACGCTATCCATTCACGTGTTCAACATAAGATTACTATAATTCAGACTTTTTTTCGCTATGCAATTTAAAATGATAAGCTCAATATCAATTATAATAATTCTTCAATCTGCTTTATCCTGTTCTTTACCCGGTCAAAAAGAGATAAAAACAGAAGAACCTCCAATTATAAAAACGGAGGCCGAGGTTGCTTTACCATCCGGTCAGATCATTCCTGACGTGTCAATGAAAATTGATTCAACACTTAGCTATTCTTTATATATCCCTTCCGCTTATTCTATTAGGACTAAATGGCCTGTTCTATTGATGTTTGATGCATCAGCCCGCGGAATCCTTCCATTGAATTTATACCGTGAAACAGCCGAACGCTTTGGATATATATTAATGTGCTCTAACAATTCCAAGAATGGTAATCCGGTTGATTTTACAAAGCATATTATCAGCAGTATGATTGCAGAAGCAACATCGAGGTATGCTGTGGACACAAACAGAATTTATTCAGCCGGCTTTAGTGGCGGCGGAAGGGTTGCTGCATTGGGAGCCTTTATGAACCCAGCCATAAAAGGTGTGATTGGTATTGGTGCCGGTTTTCCGGGTGATCAACTGCCTGAACATCCTTTCCGGTTCATTGGCGTTGCGGGTAAAGAAGATTTCAACTACAAGGAATTAAGCCAATTGAACGAGCAGCTTTCAGTTAAAAACATACCACATCTTTTTTTCATATATAATGGTAAACATGATTGGTGCCCGGCTGATATTATCTATAAATCATTGGCACTTTTTAACGCTGATGCCATGCGAATGAAAACGCTATCTGTTGATACCGGCTTATTGCATGAAATAAATAAAACAAATGCATCGGACGTTAAACATTTGAAATCAGAACAGCGATTTATTGAAGCAGGCATGCTGTTGAATTATTTATTGGAATGCAATAAAGATCTTGTTGAGACACAGAATTTAAAAAAAGAAATTGTACAACTTCAGCAAAGCAAAACCTGGCAAAACCAACAACAGCAACAGCATCTACTTACTATTGAAGAAGGTGACTTAAGTCAGAAATTAATGCAGTCAATAGGCAAGCCTTTAAACTGGTGGCAGGAAGAAGTGAATAAAATTTCTATGCAAATAAATGCCTCCCCCGGTAGTGAACATACCTATATGCTGAAAAGAGTGATGGCAGGCATTCGTGTGCAATGCAATGGGATTGCTAAACAAATGCTTTACAACCCCGAAATCGAAAAGGCGAATTATATTGTTACCTTATACAAAATTGTAGAACCTGATTATAAAGACCCCTGGTATTTTTCAGCTGTAATGAATGCATTGGGCGGTAATAAAGATATGTGTTTTAATGACCTCAATAGGGCAATTGAAAAGGGATTTGATGATAGAAACAGGTTATTAAATGAACCGGCTTTTCAATCATTGCAATCTGAATCTGCTTTTGCATCCCTGCTGTCAAAAATCCCTGTCCGTTAGTTTCTGATTTCAATTCAGTTCATTAATATTGCTTAAATCTTTCAGCTCATGATTCCTGCACTTCGAAAAAAATACAATAGCGAATTCACCAACGAAAAATATCTATCATTCATTAAAGATCTTAATGAGACATTCAATTATAACATTGAATTCAGGATTTCTGAGACTCCAGTTTTTGTTTCAAAAGCGTTCAAAAAACGCATTCAGGAAGCAAGTAATGAAATTGTAGATGTTATTTTAAGAAAAGATTTTAAGCATATCACTGAAAAAGCTGTTCCGCCTAATTGCAAAGTTCCGAATGAAGATGAACACCCGCATTTACTGGCCATTGATTTTGCAGTTTGTAAAGATGAAAATGGGGAGTTGATACCACAACTTATCGAACTGCAAGGCTTTGCTTCTCTCTACTGCTACCAGGAATGGTTGACCGTTAAGTATAAACAGCATTTCAATATTCCGGAGGGTTTTGACAATAAGTTCAATAATTATACACATGAGACTTATATTAACCGTCTTAAAAAAATCATCATTGCTAACCATCAGCCTGAAAATGTTGTGCTTTTAGAAATTGAACCCTGGAAACAAAAAACGCAAATTGACTTCTATTGTAGCCAACTTTATTTAGGAATAAAAGCAATTTGTATTACAGACGTCATTAAAGAAGGCCGGTCTTTGTACTATTTATCAGATGGTAAAAAAACACGCATTAACCGTATATATAATCGTGTGATTTTTGATGATTTGTTGCAAAGAAAGGATTTGAAATTACAATTTAATATGACGGACGATGTGGATGTGGAATGGGTAGCTCATCCCAATTGGTTTTTTCGAATCAGTAAATACACCATGCCATTTCTTAAAAGCAAGTATGTGCCGGAAACATACTTTGTTAATGATTTAAAAGAAATACCTGCTGACCTTGAAAATTGGGTTTTAAAACCACTCTTCTCCTTTTCCGGACAAGGTGTAATATTCGATGTGAAAAAAAGTGATTTCGACAGTATTACCGACCCTTCCAATTATATATTACAACGAAAAGTTGTTTATGCACCGGCTGTTGAATCCCCAACAGGTGATGTTAAATGTGAAATAAGGATGCTTTATTTATGGGATAAAGACGAAGCACGGCCTGAACTTACTATAAATCTTGGCAGAATGAGCAAAGGAAAAATGATCGGTGTTCGGTATAACCAAGATTTAGATTGGGTCGGTGCAACCAGTTACCTTTTTGAACAATAATAATTGATTACCTTACTAAGCCATTTAGTTTCCTAATCACCTAAAATCTAATCTTTTTTCACCATCGGTAAAT
>JANOXC010000068.1:0-18580 GCA_031418215.1 Bacteroidota bacterium | reverse complement strand
TGATATGCAGAATAATTTGTGTTCCCTTTTCATCCTTAGTTATATTTTCCAGACTATAATCCGGACTGCCATCACATTTCCATTGAACGGCCTTTGTGGCGTCTTCTTCTTTTTGTGAACGGGTGATGACTTCAACATGGTTGGCTACCATGAATGCTGAATAAAAGCCTAATCCAAACTTGCCAATCATGGCGGCACTTGATTGGTCTTTGTATTTATTGACAAATTCTTCAGCACCACTAAATGCTATCTGGTTGATGTATTTCTCCACTTCCTCAGCGGTCATTCCAATACCATGGTCGGTGATGGTTAATGTTTTTTTCTCTTTGTCGAGGGTGATGGCAATAGTGAGATCCCCTGTATCGCCTTTAATTTCGCCTAAGGAAGTTAACGTGATTAACTTTTGGGTGGCATCTACGGCATTGCTTACCAGTTCACGAAGAAAGATTTCATGGTCAGAATAAAGGAATTTTTTAATAATAGGAAAGATGTTTTCAGTTTGGACATTGATTTTACCCTGGCTCATAGTTTGTCAGATTATTAGGTTTTTAGTTGATTTATTAAGGATGGCGACATAGACAAACAAAGTGCCATGAGGGAGGCAACTGACATATTGACTTTTTTTGATTGAAAGGATGGGGGAAAGCCTATTTGTAAATAGTATTTTACCTTTATAGCTGACATTAACATTTCCATAACGCCTCAATGGCTCTATTCTTGTGTAATATCGCCATGTTGTAATCTTTTCCCAATATTGACAATAAGTTTAGTTTACACAACGTATTATTGCAAACACACAATTCATACATAATGAACAAATTTATGCCTAAAGCAGGGAAGTCGGCTATGGCTTTTTCCCTGATGTTTATTTCATTCTCTGCCACTTATGCGCAGAGCCCTTCAGCCCAGAAGTTGGATGCGCTGATTAACATGATTGCCTATCAATATGTGGACTCAGTAGATCAGGGCCAACTGACAGATGATGCTATTCGTGCTATTTTAAAAGATTGTGATCCACACTCAGTATATATACCTGCTGCAGATTTAGTGGGCGTCAATGAGCCGTTAGTGGGTAAGTTTGAAGGAATCGGTGTTCAATTCAACATTCTGAATGACACCATTATGGTTACACAAACAATTTCAGGAGGGCCTTCAGAAAAACTTGGTATTCGTGCCGGTGATCGCATTGTAAAAATTCAAGATACTGTTGTTGCAGGAATTAAAATTACGAATAACGATGTTTTGAAAAAGTTGCGTGGTGATAAAGGCACTAAGGTTAAAGTCAGCATTTTCAGACGTGGAAATAACGGGCTTTTAGATTTTGTCATTACCCGTGATAAAATTCCATTGTACAGTATTGAAGCCAGTTATATGGCAACACCTGAAATAGGTTTTATTAAGATTACCCGATTTGCTGATAGCACAGTTGATGAATTTAAAACGAAATTGAAAGAGCTGAAAGATCAGGGCATGAAGAGCTTGATTCTTGACCTTACAGGAAATGGTGGAGGATACCTGAACAGGGCAATTGAATTGGCGGATGAGTTTCTGCCGGGAGGAAAAAGGGAGGTTTATACTGAAGGGCGCACGCAAGCACGACAGGAATATTATTCTACTGCTGCAGGTGGATGGGAGAAAGGAAAACTGGCTGTGCTGGTGGATGAGTCTTCCGCTTCCGCAAGTGAAATTGTTTCAGGCGCATTACAAGATTGGGACAGGGCATTAATCATCGGACGCAGAACTTTTGCAAAAGGGTTGGTGCAAAAACCTTATCCCTTACCTGATGGATCAGCAGTAAGATTAACAATTGCAAGATATTATACCCCTTCCGGAAGATGCATTCAGAAACCCTATGAAAAAGGAGAGAAAGGCGACGAAGATTATGACATGGATTTAAGTCTTCGTTATCAGCATGGTGAATTATATTCACTCGACAGCATTAAACAAAATGATTCATTAAAATATTATACCAATGCCAAGCGCACAGTTTTTGGTGGTGGTGGAATCTTACCCGATATTTTTGTCCCGCTTGATACTTCGATGAACAGCACCTATTATGATGATTTACGAAGAAAAGGATTGCTTAATGATTACGCACTTACTTATACTGATGACAATAGAAAGGCATTATTGAAAGACTATGCAGACGTGTTTGCCTTCAAAAAGAATTTCGAAATGAATGATCAATTCATGCAGAACTTTACGGATTTTGCTACGAAAAAAGAGGTGAAGAAAGATGATGCCGGGTATAAACGTTCTGAAAAAGTTATTAAAACCCAATTGAAAGCACTCATGGCCCGTGATATCTTTAACACCAATGCTTATTATGTAATTATCAATGACATCAATAGTTTCTACAATAAAGCTGTTGAAAGCATGGATAGCAGCATATTTGAAAAGATGAAAATAGCGGATAATTAATTTATAGCTATATATATTGATAAAGCCTGCCCGAGTACTCGGGCAGGCTTTATTATGTTTTATTTCGAATTTAATCCTTCGAAAAATAATCAATACTCTGGTAAACGCCCGTTTGCTGCTTTACCAATTGCATCAACACATCATTGGCCAATGCACTGGCACCAAAGCGGAAGTAATCAGGATTCATCCAGGCTTCTCCCAATGTCTCACGCAGCATCACCAAGTATTGAATAGCTAATTTGGAATTGGAAATACCACCTGCAGGTTTCATTCCTATCATCTTTCCTTCTTTGTAATAAAAATCGCTGATGGCCTGGAACATTACAAGCGTTACTGGCAAAGTGGCTGCTGGTTGAATTTTACCGGTTGATGTTTTAATAAAATCAGCCCCTGCATACATAGCAAGGTCACTTGCTTTACGGACATTATCCAATGTGCTTAATTCGCCCGTTTCCAAAATCACTTTTAAATGCGCATTTCCGCAAGCTTCTTTAACGGCTGCAATTTCATCAAATACATAATCGTATTCCCCTGCTAAAAAATGCCCTCTTGAAATCACCATATCAATTTCATCAGCACCTTCATTTACGGCAAATTTTGTTTCTTCGATTTTCACTTTACGTGTAGACATGCCGCTTGGAAAGGCCGTTGCTACAGATGCGACTTTTACCTTACTTCCTTTCAACGCTTCTTTGGCGACACGCACTAAATTGGGATAAACACATACGGCTGCCACGGAAGGAATATCGGTTAAGCCATCATGCGGATGCATGGCTTTCATACAAAGTTGTTTCACCTTGCCCGGAGTGTCGCGTGCTTCTAAAGTAGTGAGGTCCATCATGCTCAATGCAAGCTTCAATGCATAAACTTTTGATTCCGTCTTAATGCTTCTTTTGGTGAAGCGCGAAACACGTTCTTCTACATTGACCTGATCAACGGAAGGGGAAAGATGAACATTGTATCTTGTGATAGTGGACATAATATTTTATTTTTTGCTATGATGAAGAAGGAAGCATCTATAGATTATACATTGTTGTCCTTCAGGAGGAATCTATTTAAATGCATCCTTGTAAGTTAGAATAGGGCTTGGTATGCAATGTTCATCAAAAACATTCAGGATAGTTTCAAATAGTTTCCTCCTGAATGACAAAGGAGGAGAAACACGTATACCGTGAGATTCTTCACTTGCGCCTAAAGGCTTGTTTAGAATGACAAGTGTTTTTAGAGTAAATATTGTTCTAAGCATCTTATTTTTTTAGAAAAAGAATCAACCACTAAATTACACAAAATTCTGCAGTTCATACAGTTTTTTATAATAGCTTCCGGTTGCCAGCAAGCTTTGGTGAGTGCCACGTTCAACAATTTCTCCCTTTTGCATAACAAGGATTTCATCGGCACTGAGAATGGTTGATAATCGATGAGCAATTACTACTGACGTTCGGTTTTTCATCAATGCATTTAATGCATCCTGTACTAACCTTTCCGATTCTGTATCTAATGCTGATGTCGCTTCATCCAAAATTAAAATGGGCGGGTTTTTTAAAACAGCACGCGCAATGCTTAATCGTTGTCGTTGTCCGCCACTGAGTTTGCCTCCGCGGTCTCCAATATTGGTTTGGTATTTATCGGGCATCTCCATGATAAAATCATGTGCATTGGCAATTTTCGCAGCCTGCATCACAGCCTCTTCACTCACATTATTCATTCCAAAAGCGATGTTATTGAAAACGGTGTCATTAAATAAAATACTCTCCTGATTCACTACGCCCATTAAACTTCTTAGGTCTTTAATTTTCAACTGTCTGATGTCTTTTCCATCAATATATATTCCGCCTTCTGACGGATCATAATAACGTGGCAGGAGATCGGCCATTGTTGTTTTTCCTGAACCTGACTGGCCTACCAGTGCTATCGTCTTTCCTTTTTCGATGGAGACGTTAATGTTTTTCAGCACATATCCTTGCTCTCCTTTTCGGTAAGCAAAAGAAAGATTTCTGTATTCAATCACTGATTCAAATGAAGCGATAGGCAAAGGCGACTCCACTTCACGAATAGCAATTTCAGCATTTAGTATTTTATCAACACGTTCTTTTGAAGCCAGCCCTTTCTGAATATTATAATAAGCAGAAGTAAATGCTTTGGCAGGAGCAATGAGCTGACTGAAGATGGCAATAAATGCAATAAATTCTGAGGGTTCTAATTGTTGTGAAGGAGACAATACCAACTTTCCGCCGAAGTACATTACGATAGCCATTACTGCAGCTCCAAGGAACTCACTCATCGGCGCGGATAAATCAGACCTGCGCCCGATTTTATTCATTAGTTTGTTATGCTCCTTATTAATTACATGGAATTTTTTTCGTGAAAAATCTTCAGCAGTAAAAGCATGAATGATCCTAAGTCCGCCAAGTGTTTCTTCAATGCTGCTGAGCAACTGGCCCATCTTCTCCTGCAGGCTTGTTGATTTTTTACGCAAACTTTTTCCAATCTGTGCAATAAGCAAACCTGACAGGGGTAATAATACAAATACAAATATGGAAAGCTCCGGACTTAATGTAAGCAGCGTAAATAAAAACAGGATAATGTTAATGGGTTCACGGATGGAAGCTTCCAGGGAGCTCATTACACTCCATTCAATTTCCTGCACATCACTGGTCATACGCGACATGATATCCCCTTTTCTTTCCTCAGAAAAATAGCCGATGGGCAACTCAAGAATTTTATCATACAACTTTGTTCTGATGTCTTTTACCACGCCGTTGCGCACCGGCACCATAAAGTACATACCTAAATAGCGGGTGATATTTTTTAAGAAGAAAACAATTACCGTAAAAAGGCAGATCAGCATCAGTGCTTTCATTTGTCCTTCTTTCGCCACATACTGGCTCAGGTAGTAATTAAAATTCTTTAACAATGATTTAACGGAAAGGCTCCAAGCAGCGGGTTCATAATGGTGCTCCTGTTCAAATAGCACATTTAGAAATGGCACTATCATCGCTAAAGAAAAAAGTGAAAAGACAATAGAAAAGATATTGAAGAGTACGCTCAAGGATGCCTGCGATCGATAAGGCTTGGCATAGGCAAGAAGCCTGAAATAATTTTTCACGGCAGCAAAGATAGTTGCATTTGTTTATGGGCCATGATGTATAGGAAAGGGTTTGATACCAGGGTTCTTTTCCCTTATTCATCAATATATTACTTTTGCGCCATCATGGATTCAACCAGGCAACTAAAATTCAGTAAGCTTATTCAGAAAGAATTAGGGGAGATATTTGCCCTTGAGGGAAAGGGATATTATGGCAATCAGTTTGTGACAATAACCGGTGTAACCATTACCCCCGATTTATCGCATGCCCGGGTTAGGGTTAGTATTTTCAAATCGCCTAAGCCTGCTGATGTGATGAAGTCATTAAAGGCGCATTCCGGGGAGATCAGGAAATCACTGGGCAACAGAATCCGCAACCAGGCACGTATTATTCCCAACCTTGAATTTTTTCATGATGATTCGTTGGATTATGTTGACAAAATGGAAGAGTTGTTTAAGAAAATCAATATTCCACCTGATGAATCAAAGGAATGAACAATATATATTAAAACATTCGCCTCTTTTGTCTATTGACAAAATGGGGAGTCTACTAACAAATAATTTTCAAACAAGAACAGCTAAAAGCTGATTTCACAATACAATAAGTAGCATGCAGTACGATCCGATTAAGCGCAGCCTGGGAAATATATTTAATAAAACACCATTTCTGCGCAAACTTTTTTACAATTTACTCGATTTATTATTACTCAGAACCTGGCACGTACACAAAGAGCTTCGTCAGTGGGCGAAAGAAAAAACAAAAGCGGTTGTGCTTGATGCCGGCGCAGGGTATGGCCAATATTCCTATTGGTTAAGCGGAAAGAGCGATGAATACAGCATTACTGCAGTTGATGTGAAAGAGGAGCAAGTGGAAGACTGTAATAAGTTTTTCAGTGCAATTGGGAGGGAAGATCGCGTGAGATTCAGTGTGGAAGATCTTACTATATATAAATCTCCAGACGCCTTCGATCTTATAATGTCGGTTGATGTAATGGAACATATTCTTGAAGATGTTATGGTTTTTAAAAACTTTTATGCCTCACTAAAACCCGGAGGTATGCTCATTATTTCCACCCCCAGCGATCAGGGTGGTTCAGATGTGCATGATGGTGATGAATCGTCTTTTATTGAAGAGCATGTCAGAGATGGTTATAACGTCAATGATATGGACAACAAATTGCGAGAAGCGGGATTTACCAATATCAAAATCCGATATCAATATGGCACACCTGGAAAAATATCCTGGCGATTGTCAATGAAATACCCGATACAAATGTTGGGTGTAACCAAGCTGTTTTTTATTATACTTCCTTTTTACTATCTCATTACTTACCCGGTTTCTTTTGTGCTTAACTGGCTTGACACTGCCATATCGCATTCAACAGGAACGGGTTTGATTGTTAAGGCCTGGAAATAATATACATCATATATATAAGTGCTTGCTCTGCAGATTGCCAAAAGATATTTAATTGCGAAAAAGTCGCACCAGGCAATTAATATTATCAGTATTGTTTCAGTTGTCGGAGTAATGGTAGGCACCATGGGGCTCATCATTGTCTTAAGCGTTTTTAATGGGTTTGGCGGTCTGGTAATGCAACTTTATGATTCTTTTGACCCTGATATTAAGATAACGGCCAATTATAGCAAGACCTTTCATCCGGATAGTGCCGGATTTTCAAATTTTGAAAAGCTGCCCGGAATTAAAGAAATCAACTTTTCGTTGGAGGAAAATGTGTTGCTGCGTTACCGCGACAAGCAAACTATTGCAACGGTAAAGGGAGTTAGTGAGGGCTTTCTCACAAGCACTAAGATTGGCGACAAGTTAATTGATGGCAAACTCATCCTTCAAAAAGGAGATAGTAATTTTGCACTGGTGGGCGGACAGATTGCATATACATTAGGGTTAAGGCCGGATGATTCTTTTCATCAGATTGGAATATATATACCTAAACGAGGTGTCAGTCTTGAAACAATATTGGATCCTTCAGAAGCTTTTCTCAACCGCAATATTCGTGCATCGGGCGTATTTGCCATTCAACAGGATTTCGACAGCAAATATGTTGTTGTGCCATTGCGATTTGCACGTGACTTAATCGGACACAATGAAAATGTTTCTGCTATTGAAATTGAGTTGCAGCCCGGCAATGATGCAGGGCAAATATCACAATTAATAAGTGAGATTACCGGGACAAATTTTGCTGTTAAAGACAGATATCAGCAACATGAATTTCTATACAAGATCATCAGCTCAGAAAAACTGGCTGTGTTTCTTATCCTGGGATTTATTTTGTTGATTGCAACATTTAATATTGTAGGTTCGCTGACCATGCTTATTATTGAAAAGAAGAAAGACATTGTGATGCTGCTCAGTATGGGAGCAGATTTAAAAATGGTGAAACAGATCTTTTTGTTGGAGGGATTATTGATCTCTTTGAGTGGTGCTGCTATGGGTCTTCTTTTAGGCGGATTAATTTGTTGGCTTCAACTCACCTTCGGTATTATAAAACTGGAAAATGCTGATTCTTTTATCATTGATTCATATCCTGTTCTAATGCAGCCACTCGATTTCTTTTATGTTTTTGTAACAGTGTTTGCCATTGGCGCATTGGCTTCCTGGTATACTTCAATTGCTATCGTAAAGAAGCAAGTACCGGAAGGGCTGGCTGTTTGAGTTGGCAGTTTTCAGGCAGTAAAAATAGTATTGACATAAAAACTGAATGCAATTTGAATGAGCTTCATAAAAATAATTCAAAGCTTGTTGGATTAATAATCAGTGCTAATTTATCTGCTTATGCAACATGATTTCAAAAAAATTAATTTGTCATTGAGTAATGAATAGGAAATTAGTAATTCAACATAGCCAACAAGAGGCAGTTCCATATCTTTTTTGCAGATGAACTTAAAACCTTACCTGGCTGTTGCAGCCATTTGTATCATCTGGGGAACAACTTATTTGGCGATACGGATCGGGGTGAAAGATTTTCCACCATTTTTATTTTCCGGACTGCGTTTCATTCTTGCAGGTGGATTGATCACTTGCTATTATTTATTGAAAGGGTATTCCTGGCCTTCAAAACAAGATTTTAGAAGTCTGATGATCAGCGGGCTTTTTATTTGTTTTGGAGGGAGTTTACTTTTGGTATTTGCGGAGAAAAATATACCTAGCGGACTGGCGGCATTGATCAACTGCGGATTGCCATTCTGGATTGTCATCATCAGTAAGGTAATTCACAAAGCTGAAAAAATATCAGTCACAACCTTATCCGGTCTTGCCATTGGCTTTTGCGGACAGCTGTTGATCTTCTATGATCAATTAAAGTATCTTATTTCTCCAGCTTATTTATCAGGAATCATCTTTTCACTTTTTGGAGTTTTATTTGCTTCCTACGGATCTGTTTTCATGAAAAAGCATACGGTGAAAAGCAATCCTGTATTCAGTGGGGGCTTGCAAATGTTGTGTTGGGGCATCATCATTTCCGCAATTGGATTGATAAAGGGAGAGTCGCGGGTAATGATGCAGGTTAGCATAGGCAGTTGGCAGGCATTTTTATATTTGGTAATTTTTGGATCATTGATTGGATACAGCAGCTTTTGTTATGCCCTTTCCAAACTTCCTGCAACATTTGTTTCTGTTTACACCTATGTAAATCCAATTGTAGCTTTATGGCTGGGGTGGCTTATCCTGAATGAACGTATCACCCCGGTTATGATACTTGCTATGGTGATTACTATTACAGGAGTTTATATCGTGAAGGTGGGAGTGCAAAGTGTGGTAAAGGTCACCTAGTATTTTGTGAGATAGGAACATAAACTGTTTAAGGTAATTATTGAACACTTCTTTTTTTATTGGTTGTTATATAACTTTGAACTTCAAATTACTTGATTACATTTGAAAAAGTAAATTGGATTAAACTGAAAAAAATGCTGCAAAGGGGTAATTTAAGTTTATTTGTTTCTGTATGTAAACAATGTTTATCCAATGCGCTTTTAATTATTTTTTTCTTTTTGTCATTCAGTACAACGGCGCAAAATACAAAATTTTCCAATGAAGAAGAAGAAGATACTGTTGTAAATAATATCAATATCCGGGTAGATGATTTTGTTTCTGATGATGAGGGAAATGCGGAGCGTGCCGATTCTGTATTAAAGGCAATTAGCGAAATAGATAACTTGGTTGATTTTGATAAACCCTGGAAGGTAAAGGCCGGAGATGACAGCACTTGGGCCTCAGTAAACTTTGATGACAGCGGCTGGACAGAATTTATTAAGGATTCAGCTAATGATGAAAAATATGCATTCAAAGTAAAATGGTTCCGAATTCATTTTCAAGTTGATTCAGCTTTAAGAGGTATTCCGGTAGCATTAATCATCAGACAATTTGGATCCGCTTGCGATATTTACTTGGATGGAAAATTCCTGAAAAGTTTCGGCGTGGTGGGTCACGACAAAGAAAGTGAGACGGCGGAATTCAGCATCAGTCCAAAACCTTATGCATTTGCTTTTTCTGATAAAAAGGAACATTTATTGGCTGTACGGTTTTCTGATTTTAACAGGTCGAAGATGAGTGAGAAAGGGTTCAATATGGGTAGCAGCCTTAATATTTCTGTAAAGAACCTGAATAAAGAAATTGAAGATGCAGCTGATTCTTCAGAGTATGTTCCTTTTATTTTTTTCGCTTCTATATTTATTACACTTGCATTTGTTCATTTTATCATGTTTGTTTTTTACAGACAAAAAATCACAAACCTATATTACAGCTTGTACTGCCTCGGAATATTTTTAATAGTGTACTATTTATATTATGTGGCCACCTCTACTGATTTTGCGAGCATTAGCGCACTTTCAAGAACTGCAAGGTATATAGCACCTTTATTGGTAATTCCTTTGGTAGCTATGCTGCATAATATATTTTATGAAAAGCTGTTGAAAGTATTTTGGTTTTTAATCTTGGTGTATATCATTTCTTTGGTCGGTGTTTTCTTTTCCTATGATGAGTTAGCAACTATATGTGTTGCCATACTTTTTTTTGTTGCTGTTTTTGAAATACTGCGTGTAATCATCAAAGCCATGAGAAAAGGCAAAGATGGCGCATGGATTTTTGCTATGGTGATATTTTTAGCCCCCTTAATTGGGATATTAACTTCCTTTTTACCAGAGGATATTTTTATCAGTGGTATTAAAATCCACATAAATTCTGGAGCCATCGTTATGTGCAGTCTTGTTCTTGGTTTACCATTTTCAATGACGTTATACCTTGCTCGTGATTTTGCGAGGATGAGCAACAAGCTCAACCTGCAGTTGAAAGAAATCACAGTATTGTCGGAAAAAACAATTAAGCAAGAGCAGGAAAAGAAACAGATTCTTGAAAATCAAAAGGCTGAGCTAGAAGAAAAAGTGGTGCAACGGACACAGGAAGTATGGGAGCAGAAGGAAGTAATTGAAGTCAAAAACAGGGAAATAACGGCTAGCCTTATTTATGCCAAGCGTATTCAATCAGCTATTTTGCCTGATATAAAATTGATATATAAAACACTGGACAAATCGTTCATTTTATATATACCTAAAGATATTGTAAGTGGAGATTTTTATGGTTTTGCACAAAAGAATGATAAGGTAATAATCACAGCTGCTGATTGCACAGGGCATGGGGTATCAGGTGCCTTTATGAGTATGATTGGAACCTCCTTGTTAAATCATGTTATTAATGAAAAAAATATTACAACACCTTCTTTAATATTAGATGAACTGAATCAAGAGGTTATTACTACCTTAAAGCAAAAGGAAAGTGAATCAAATGACGGCATGGATATTTCAATTTGTACTTTTGATTTGAAGAACAACACTGTTGAGTATGCGGGTGCCAATCGACCATTATGGCTGGTACGAAATAATGAGTTGGTGCAATATCGCCCTGATAAATACCCTATCGGCGGCTTGCAAATTGAGCGACTTGATAAATTTAGCAACAATGTAATTCAACTTCAGAAGAACGACACCATCTACCTTTTCTCTGAGGGTTATGCTGATCAGTTTGGTGGTGAACGCGGGAAGAAAATGATGGTAAAACGGTTTAAAAATACTGTGCTATCAATTCAAAACAAATCAATGCGGGAACAGGAACAATACCTAAAGGAGTTTTTTGAAAAATGGAAAGGTAACAGTGAGCAGGTAGATGATGTGCTGGTGATTGGCATCAGAATTTGAATTTCTATTAAATATTGAAACGAGTTGAAACTCGCTGATTAAGAACTTCAGCAGTGCAACTGCTGAAGAGTAAAAAACAAAAGCAATAAATTATGAAAAAAGTAACAGGAATTGGGGGAATCTTTTTCAAGTGTAAAGATCCGGATAAAGTAAAAGCATGGTATAAAGAACATTTAGGTTTGAATACCGATCAATACGGAGCAACCTTTGAATGGCGGCACGCAGACAATGCGAATCAAAAAGGATATTCACAATGGAGTCCTTTTACTGAGACAACAAAGTACTTTGAGCCTTCCACAAGGGAATTTATGATCAATTACAGGGTTGAGAATTTGGAGGCGATAGTTGAAGAATTAAAAAAGGGAGGCGTAACGATTTTAGATAAAATAGAAGTTTACGAATACGGAAAGTTTGTACACATAATGGATTTAGAGGGAAATAAAATTGAATTGTGGGAGCCTCAGGATGACGAATATGATAAGATTATCGATGGGCGAACTAAATAAAAGATATTCAATAGGCGATGATAGCTCATTTCACTCAACATTACAATTAACCGCAAAGTTCGCAGAGAAAAAAACGCAAAGTCCACAAAGCAAATTGTTTTCTCAGCGATCTTTGCGGAAATCTTTGCGGCCTTTGCGTTAAAAAAGGTATATTGAATCGTATCAAATAAAAATCCATTTGGGAAAAACATATTTAAGTGTACCCTAAAGGAGACAATTAAAGTACGAATGACGGATATGATTAGTATTTAACAAATCTGATTGTTCTCAAACCATTGCCATCACTAATAGTTGCCATATATAATCCGGAAGAAAGGGCGTTAACATTAATAGATGTTTTATTCGTTCCGCTTATTGTTGCAATGTTTTTACTGATTAATATTCGTCCTGTAAAATCAGTTATTAAAAGTACTGTATTCGACTCATTAGATGAGATAAAATCAATGTACAGATTGTCGGATACAGGGGAAGGATATACAGAAATCCCCGCATTCTTTCCATTCATATAATCTGTTATTCCAACAGTGCAGAACGGATCTGTTTGCGACAGCACAGTAAAAACAGCAGGCGTACCAAAGGTTATACATGTTGTATCGAGTGTCAGGTTATTTAGAAATTTTGTTGGCGTACTAAATGCTATTGCATTACCAAAGAGCACCGGTGTAAAGTAGTAGGTTCCGGGTGTTGTAATAAAAACGCCTGCATTTGGCCAGGTGCGCGTGAAAATTGCCGGAGCAGGATTTGCGAAATTATAATAGAACACTGCAGCTGGATCAGCATTTGGATCAGCAGCAGTCAATGGTGCATTGGAAACCACAATGCTTATTCCTGAATAATCTCCAACATTTGGTGCAATTGCTCCTGCAACATTTATTTGAAAAGTATCTGCATCAATAAGACAGAAAGTGGTTTTGTTTTGTGTAGTAGTACCGATTGTAATCGACGGATCAGTGCAGGGTATAATTGGTAAGCTTGTTACTTTTATACAAAACTCTCCGGAAGCTACTGTACCTGATGAACTAAAGCCATCTACCAGCAGATAATAAGTTACACCTATAGTAGTTTGAATGGAAAGCCCCGCAGGAAAAGTTGAAGAAGTTGAATTGGGACCGTCTTCATTGCATTTTATAGGAGTCAATGATCCGCAGGTGCCGCTGTACAAAGCAAACTGCGTATCGCCGTAATCAATATAATTGGTAACACCGGCACAAGTGCCACTTTCCATAAAGTAGAATCCTCCATCACCAGTAAATGTAAACCAAAGGGTGTTGTTTAATTCAGGAGCTGCAGCAGAACCATTGGGCTCACCAAAACATGCCCATCCGGTTGCAGAATCTGTTGAATCGGTTGATGCATTGCTATTATCATAAGGACCAGCTACCATTTCAATATTAAAAGGACCGCCAAGCAAGGAATTAATAGCTGTTGCGTTAATGCAAGTATCATTTGGAACGATTATTCCGGTTATTTTTTCAACAGCATTTATGGAAGTGTTCCCAATCATGGCCCAGTTGCGAGTTGTAATAGCCGAGTTGTTTTTTAGGGATTGTGCACCAACAGCACAATACAAAAGAATAGAGGTTAATAGTAGAGTAATTTTTTTCATGAAGGTGGTTAATTTTATTTTTGTTATTTAAATCAAAGGTAAATGAAAGAATAGAATTTTCGTTCCTGTATTCTAAAATTTATAGCTAACAGTTAGTTCATTTATTTCATCTTGAACTTCTCTCCAGCATCGCTCATTTTCCTTCAGTATCCTTTGTGGGAGACATTGAAGATACATTGAGTTGATAATTAATAATCCCGGTTTTTTTGTTACTTTTGCCCCGTCAAAATGGTCCCGTAGTTCAATGGATAGAATAGAAGTTTCCTAAACTTTTGATGCAGGTTCGATTCCTGTCGGGACTACCATAGAAAACAAAGTGGAGTTATCACCCCATTGTCATTTTCATCAGTTCCGTCTTGATACGGAGTTTAAAGAAGCGAAAACGGAATAATTATTATAAAGTAAATGATTTATGCAACTAGGGCAGCAATTTATTTGTAACCCTTCTAAAAAATCTCTACGCTAAAAATCTTCAAACAATTTTTCCTTTTATTGCTTTCGCAACAGCCTCTGATTTGGAATGGACCTGTAACTTCTCATAAATATTTCTGATATGACCGCCAACAGTGTCAACTGTAATAAAACATTTATCCGCAATTAATTTGTAGCTCATTCCTTCAACGAGACAGGATAAAATTTCCTTTTCTCTCTCGGTGAGGTTAAATGAATCATTTTTCACCGGGGAAGAGTGTGTGCGGAACATTTTTAAAACCTTACTTGCAATACTTGGTGTCATTGGCGCACCGCCGGCATAAACTTCCCGAATGGAATCGAGAATCATGGCAGGAGGCGTATTTTTTAAAATATATCCCTCCGCTCCGTTACAAATAGAAGCAAATATTTTTTCATCTTCCTCAAAAATGGTTTCCATCATAATCTTTACATGAGGAAATTTTTCTTTCAATAAGCGAACTGCTTCAATTCCTGATATACCGGGCATTTCAATATCCATAAGCACAACATCAGGCTTTGATTTTTTAATATCACTCGTTAACTCATTACAATTGGGAAAAGCTCCGACACATTCAAAGCCTGAGGAGCCATTGATCAACTGAAACAGGCTGTCGAGCAGGTTTTTATTATCGTCAAAAATTGCAACTCTGATATTCATATTATTTAATTTTCAAATTTAATTCAACTGATGTTCCACTTTCAATTTCCGATTCAATTTTCAAATCAGCTTTAATTTCCAGTGCTCGCAGTTTCATATTATTTAACCCGTTCCCTCTAGGTGGATTTGCAATATCGAATCCAATACCGTTATCACGAATAGTCAATTGAATAGTGTGATCTGAATAATTGAGCAAAATTCCGGCATGGGTTGCTTTTGAATATTTAAGCAGATTATTAAGTGTTTCTTTAAATATAAGGTAAAAATTTTTCCTTGTTTGCATAGGCAAGGTAAGCTCATTTAAATTTTCATCTGCTTTAAATGTGTATTCAATACTTTTAGCTTTCATCATCAGATGAGTATGTGAACGCATACGGAATATAATTTTCTCGAATGAATCATTCTCAGGATTAATTGTCCACACTATATCGCTCATAGCATCCATTACTTTGCGCGAGCTTTCGCCAATTAGTTCCAGTTCAGGAATGTTATCTTTTGATTTGTTTTGCGCCACCTCGCTATAAATAGAAATACTGTTTAATGTTGAACCAATATTATCGTGCAAATCGTGCGCAATGCGATTACGAATTGCCTGCAACTTCATCAATTGATTAATCCGGAAACGATATAAAATATAAATGATTGCTGAAATTATTACTGCAATAATAAGACGGAACCACCATGTTGCCCAGAAAGGAGGGGAGATAATTAACTTCAATGTTACAGGTGTTTCATTCCAAACTCCATCATTGTTGCTGCCTTTTACTTTAAAAATATACTCACCCGGATCAAGATTTGTATAATTAGCAAAACGTTTCGTTGCATCTGTATAAATCCAGTCATTATTGAATCCTTCAAGTTTATATGCGTAGTGATTATTTTCAGGATGAATGTAATTTAGTGCAGCAAAGGAGAAGGAGATGACATTTTCTTTATAACTAAGTGTGATTTCTTTTGTAAACTCAACTGCCGTTTTTAAATATTTATTTGTGTCTGATGGGATTACCTCTTTGTTAAATAACGAAAAACCCGTTATGTATACAAGTGGTTTAAATGTGTTATCCTTTAATTCATCGGGATTGAAATAGACAATCTTTCCACATGCTGTTCCAAAATATAAATTTCCTTCTTTGTCTTTGTAAACACCACCAAACATGAATTCGTTGCATGGCAAGCCATCATTCACATTGTAATTTCGAATTTGAAATTTACAATCCGTATGGAATGGATCCGTTTGCAATGAAAAACAACTAATTCCCAAATAGGTTCCCAACCAAAGGTTGCCGTGATTATCCTCAAGTATTCCTGAAATAATATTGCTAGCAAACCCATCATTAGTCGTCCATGATCGGAATGTTTTTGTTTTCGGATTAAACACATTTAACCCACCTCCCTGTGTTGTAAAATAAATGTAACCTTGTTTTGATTCATAAAAATATTCAACATTATCGTTTGAAGGCGTTTCAGGATTTCCGACTATGTGTTTGTAAGTGTAAAATGATTCAGCATCAGGATCAAATTGAATGAAACCCCCTCCAGTAGAGCCTACATACAGATTTCCATTCGAATCCATAAAAATGTTGTGGATAGAATTGGTACTGATTGAATTTTTTCCATCATGCACTTTATATGATTTGAATTTTCCGGTTTCGCGGTAAAACCTGTTAAGCCCTCCTCCGTAAGCAGCACACCAGTAGCGTCCCTTCTTGTCGCGAACCACTCCGGTACATGCGAGTTCGCTGAAGCTTGTACTGTCATTTATATCATGTTCGTATAAATGAATTTGCTTTGATGTTGTGTCGTACGTAATTATTTTAGTTGCTGTGCCAAGAAAAAGTAACCCGGTATTATCAATATAAGAACCGGAAATAAATCCTTCGGTAGTTAATTCTCTATTTTTATAAGGAAGTAAAAACGGCTTTAATTGTTTTTCACTAGCATAACAAATAAAAGCTCCGTTTTCAGTTGTAGTTAAAAAACTATTTTTACCCATATCAAGCTGCGTAAGCATTGCAGAAGCTGGTATGGATTGATTGCGTTCAGGAATTTGTCCGAATTTTTTGTGAAGAGGATCAATTGAAGTAATACCATTAAGGCCTGTAGCCATCCATAGTTTCCCCTGCTTGTCCTGAATCATTCTGCTGAATGATCCTGCTAATGGGTTAAGAAGGCTTGCATTGATCATTTTTCCGGACGCTTTCTCGTAAACATCAAGCCCATCATTGCTGATCCATATATTTCCATGCCTGTCTTCGAACACTTGTGAAATTCCATTGGCATGGATCGACAAAGGGTTTTTTTTATCAGAAGAGAAATGCATGAGTATTTTATTTTCATCAATATCGTATTTGAAAGCCCCGGTATTCTGACATACAAGCCAGATGGTATGCTTATTCCCTTTAAAAACCAGCAAGGGATTGTCCTTTTTAATTGCTAAATTAATTATTGTCGGATCAGTAATATGCATGATCACTTTTCCGGTAACAGTATTAAAACAATCAAACCCAACGGAAGTGGCAAGCCATAAATTCTCATTGTCATCTTTGCACATTCGCCAAACATAGTTATGACTGATGCTGGTACTGTCACCGGACTTATGATAAAATGAGTTGAACTTTTTGGTTTTTATATCATATGAGCTCAACCCACCATTGGTGCTGATCCAAAGATTGCCGACGGCATCAGTTTCGAAATCTGATATCCCATCATTTGCAATTGAGTTAATGTTGTTCGGAATATGATGATAATGTATCATCTTATCGGAAACCGTATTCAACATATATATACCTGTATTGCCGCATGCGATCCAGATATTGCCCTCTTTATCTTCAGTCATATCATAGCCCCAATCTGATGAAAAGGAATTGGAATCATTGATGTCGGGCAAATATTTTTTCATAGTAATGCCGTCATATCGAACAATACCATTATAGGTCAGGAACCACATAAATCCGCGGCTGTCCTGCATCAGCACATCGGTATAATTGGAAGGCAATCCATCAACAGTAGTAAGATTTTTTAGCGATGACCAGTCGTATTGCGGAAGCTGAGCAATTCCACTTTGGAAAAAAAACAGAAGTAGTACCGTCCACCTTTTCATACTGTCAAAGATAAACGGATAATACAAACTGAACATACCCCATAAACCTGTTGTTTTAGCTGCCACAATAAAGGCTAATTCAGCATATTCCTGCTATTGCTGCATCTGGTTTTTCAATTCAACTTTGTCCCACTTCGAGACGAAAGATAATTCAATAAATAAACAAGTATAATTTTAATAAATCAAAATGAAAAGACAAATTATCAAATCAATCATTACCCTACTGCTAACATCCACCTTCTGTTTTCTGAAATCAGAAGCACAAATCATTTATACGGATGTGATTCCGGATGATACTATTCAGGATTTAAATCTCACCTCCACCACCCATCAGACGTATCCAATGGATATAAATAATGATGGGGTTACTGATTTTGACTTAAATCAGTCATATAATAAAATTAGTTTGAGTTCAGGAACCTTATGCTCCTACTATAAAATAAATAAGAGTTGTTACTCTTATCCCAGGAACCTGAATGCAATTGCTTCTAATTCCACCGGAGGGTTAGCATTAAACGCATTATCAATTATTAATGGGGGATTAAGT
>JANOXC010000067.1:0-1543 GCA_031418215.1 Bacteroidota bacterium | reverse complement strand
TTTCGGAATGGGATGAAGGAATATATATCGTAAGGACAACTGCTAAAGATGGAAGATACAGGGTTGGGAAATTGATTGTTGCAAGGTAATTGTCGAGATCTTCAAACTTATGAATACTTTTACCATTGCAGAAACGGATTCACTAACAACTATTGCAATGTATAGCCCCTGTGAAGGAGGACTGGCAGTACACTTTGCCAGGGCAATGGTAGGTTTGGAAGTTAATGATCCTAAGCTGGTTTTACGAAATGCAATGACTCAACTATCACTAAACCAATCGTCGGTTGATTTAGTCTCGGATTACAAAGAATCGAACAATGTTAATGAAGCAGACAAGCCGTTATATATAATTATTGCTGATTTAACGGGAAAACAGGTTGCTAGAATAAATCCCAATGAACCCATTAATAATAAAATTACAACAGAAGGAATTTATTTTTTAACAACAAAGTATGCATCAGGCAAAGAAATAAATACTAATGCGTTTATTTATAAAAAGTAAAACATAATGGGCCGGTATATCGTAAGGTATATCGGCCCATTCATTAAATTAATAATGAAGCAAATTTTATTTAATATATATATATTCAACATAGCAATATTTTGCCATGCTGTTGCACAATCTAATCTAGTGCCAAATAGCAGCTTTGAAAACTATAGTAATTGCCCATTAACTATTTCCCAAATTGATAGTGCTACTGCATGGTTTCAACCCAATACATATGGAAGCAGCACAGATTATTTTAATTCATGCACAGCTTGGAATTATGTTTCTGTTCCATCAAATATGTTTGGGTTTCAGTACGCAAGAACCGGGGTGGCTTATGCCGGGGTCACGTTATTCACGGCAGGTTTCGTAAATTATCGGGAGTATTTAGAGGTTGAATTAACAGATTCATTGCTTTTGGGGGAGACATACTGCATCTCATTTTATGTTTCATTAGCTGATATCATGCAATACGGAATCAATAGAATAGGTGCTTATATTTCCAACAATCCTGAATATTATAATAGCCCTTCCTATCAACCAATTTTAGTACAACCGCAAATAGAAAACACTTCCGGTATTCTATCGGATACGTCCAATTGGACATTAATAAGTGGCATTTATGTTGCCAACGGCGGTGAAAAATATTTAACTATTGGTAATTTCTACAATGATAGTAACACCACTGCCGTTTTGGTTCATCCCAATCAACCGGCATCCTGGGCTTATTATTACATTGACGATGTAAGTGTAGTCCACGGCTTATGTTCTATCGGAATTAATGAAAACAGCAGGCAAGAAGAACCACTTATTTTATCTCCTAATCCGGTAAGAGAAAAAGTAACCATTAGCAAAAAGAATGATGAAATAATAAGCATATTTTCAATTGAAGGAAGGTTGTTGTTGGAGGATTTGGTAAATTCAACAGTTGATATTTCGGAATGGGATGAAGGAATATATATCGTAAGGACAACTGCTAAAGATGGAAGATACAGGGTTGGGAAATTGATTGTTGCAAGGTAATTGTCGAGATCTTCAAACTTATGAATACTTTTA
>JANOXC010000066.1:0-1552 GCA_031418215.1 Bacteroidota bacterium | reverse complement strand
TTTCGGAATGGGATGAAGGAATATATATCGTAAGGACAACTGCTAAAGATGGAAGATACAGGGTTGGGAAATTGATTGTTGCAAGGTAATTGTCGAGATCTTCAAACTTATGAATACTTTTACCATTGCAGAAACGGATTCGCTAACAACTATTGCAATGTATAGCCCCTGTGAAGGCGGACCGGCAGTACACTTTGCCCGGGCAATGCTTGGTTTGGAAGTCAATGACCCGAAGCTGGTGTTGCGCAGTGCTATGTCTCAATCTTCAACAATTCAAACTGAAGTTGAAAGTGCTGCTCATTTAAAACCAGACAATATTAATGAAGAGGTTGATAAACCATTAAATATAACTGTTTCTGATTTAACAGGGAGACAAATCTGTAAAATAAGACCTGATGAAGACTTAAGCAATAATATTTCAACTGGAGGCATATATTTTTTAAAAACAAAGTATGCATCAGGAAAAGAAGTGAATAAAAAAGCGTTTATAAATAAAAAGTAAAACATAATAGGCCGGTATATTGTGAGGTATATCGGCCTTTACATGACATTAATAATGAAACAATTTTTTATTTATTTGTTTTATTTATGTGCAATAAACATTGTAATGAATGTCGATGCTTTTTCGCAAAGCAATTTAGTGCCCAATAGCAGCTTTGAAAATTATAGCACTTGTCCATTAACTTATAGTCAGATTGATAATGCCATAGGATGGTTTCAGCCGAATACTTATGGAAGCAGCACTGATTACTATAATTCATGCACTCCTTGGAATTATGTTTCTGTACCATCAAATTCACTAGGATTCCAATACGCAAAAAGTGGTAATGCTTATGCAGGGTTTATGTTATATTGGGCGAATGCAGCCAATTATCGTGAATATCTCGAAGTTGAATTGACCGACACAATGATTTCGGGGGAACAATACTGCATCTCATTTTATGTTTCATTGGCTGATATCATGCAATACGGTATCAATAGAATAGGTGCATATATTTCCAACAATCCTGTTTATTATAATAGTCCTTCTTATCAACCAATTTTAGTACAACCGCAGGTAGAAAACACTTCCGGTATTCTATCGGATACTTCCAATTGGACATTAATCAGTGGAGTATATGTTGCCAATGGCGGTGAAAAATATTTAACTATTGGTAATTTTTATGATGATAACAATACGAATGCAATTTTTGTGCATCCCAACCAATCATTATCGTATGCATATTATTACATTGACGATGTAAGTGTAGTCCACGGCTTATGTTCTACTGGAATTAATGAAAACAGCAGGCAAGAAGAACCACTTATTTTATCTCCTAATCCGGCAAGAGAAAAAGTAACCATTGGCAAAAAGAATGATGAAATAATAAGCATATTTTCAATTGAAGGAAGGTTGTTGTTGGAAGATTTTGTAAATTCAACAGTTGATATTTCGGAATGGGATGAAGGAATATATATCGTAAGGACAACTGCTAAAGATGGAAGATACAGGGTTGGGAAATTGATTGTTGCAAGGTAATTGTCGAGATCTTCAAACTTATGAATACTTTTA
>JANOXC010000065.1:0-9626 GCA_031418215.1 Bacteroidota bacterium | reverse complement strand
AAACTCCATTTCATACCGCATGGAAAACCGGCACCGCCACGACCACGTAAGCCGGATTTTTTTACTTCCTCCACAACAGCTTCGGGAGTCATTGTTTTCAATGCTTTCTCCACGGAAGCATATCCATTGTTTTTACGATATACATCGTAGGAACGAATACCTGGAATGTGATCGTACTGTAATAATAGTTTGCGTTCCGTGCTACTCATATACTCTTTGCTTCTACTTGATCAGTATAACTCTTTCTCTTATCTTCCTTTTTAAAACGGTCAAGTAAGGAATCTACTTTTTCCAAAGTAAGATTTTCATAATAGTCCGCTCCGCATTGCAACATGGGTGCTGTTCCGCAAGAACCTAAACACTCTACCGCTTTTAATGTAAACATTCCATCAGCAGTAGTTTCACCAACACTGATGTTTAATTTATTTTCAATATGACGAACTACATCTTCAGCACCCCGAAGCCAGCATGAACTAGTGCGACAAACTTCAATCACACATTTGCCAACGGGCTTTAAGTTGAACATCGAATAAAAAGAAGCGACTTCATACACTTCTATAGGTTGTATCTTTAAAATAGCAGCTACATAATCCATCACGGGCGCACTGAGCCAGCCGTTGAATTCGGCTTGTGCAATATGCAATATCGGTATTACAGCAGACTTCTGTTTTCCTTCAGGATAGCGACCGATGATTTTATTCACCATTGCCATAGCTGTATCATTAAATTTTATTTCAGCGGAAGTACTCATTCAATCAATTAATCAATAGTTCGTTAATAATTAAGCGTCTAATTCACCTGCAATTACATTCATGGAGCTCATAGTCAGAATCGCATCACTCAAGAAGGCGCCTTTTATCATTTCCGGATATGCCTGGTAATATATAAAGCATGGTCTGCGGAAATGCAAACGGTATGGTGTTCTTCCGCCATCACTAATTAAGTAAAATCCCAACTCTCCATTTCCCCCTTCCACACAATGATAAACTTCACCGGTTGGAATAGTTGTTTCTCCCATCACAATCTTGAAATGCCAGATGAGTGCTTCCATACTATTATAAACTTCTTCTTTCGGAGGCAAATAAAATTCAGGAACATCAGCATGGTAAGATGTCTGGTCTTCCAGTTTTTCAATTTTGTGAATGGCCTGTTTGATAATGCTTAAACTCTCCCACATTTCCTGATCACGTACCATAAATCGATCGTAAGTATCACCTTGCGTTCCAATCGGCACAATGAATTCAAAATCATCATAAGAAGAATAAGGATTCATTACACGTACATCGTAATCAATACCTGCAGCACGAAGATTCGGACCGGTGAATCCATAATGCAAAGCGCGTTCAGCACTGATGGGTCCACATTTAATAGTTCGATCCATAAAGATTCTGTTACGCACCAGTAAATTCTCAAACTCTTTTAATCCGGCAGGAAAATCCCGAAGGAAAGTTTCAATCTTCGTCCATGTTACTTGACTAAAATCACGTTCTAACCCTCCTATCCTGCCGATGTTAGTTGTTAACCGCGCACCGCATATCTCTTCAAATATTTCATAAATTTTTTCGCGCCACTGGAATATATATAAAAATCCAGTCATGGCTCCGCTGTCAACACCAATAACACTATTGCAAATAATGTGATCGGAAATGCGCGACAGTTCCATGATGATGACACGTAAATAATCGACGCGTTTCGGTAATTTGATACCGGCCAATTTCTCCACCGTCATGTGCCAGCCCATGTTGTTGATGGGTGATGAACAATAATTTAAACGATCTGTTATCGGTGTAATCTGACCATAAGGACGGCGCTCCGCCAGCTTTTCAAAAGCACGATGAATATAACCGATGGTAGGCTCAGCACTCACAATGATCTCGCCATCCATTTTCAACACATTCTGAAAAATACCATGTGTTGCAGGATGCGTTGGACCAAGGTTTAGCGTGGTGTACTCTTTTTGAATGATGTCGGTTACTTTGTTTTCCATTCTTAACTTCCCTACTATTAATCTTTGACTACAAATTTGATAATGTAATTTATAAAACTCTAAATGTTTAATGTAATTACATTACGCAACAACTTATGGATCTTACCGCGAAGTTCGCTAAGTTGGGCGCAGAGAAACGCAAAGTAAAAATTGTTTTCTCCGCAATCTTTGCATTTTTTCTTAGCGTACTTTGCGGTTTAATATTTAACATTTTGCGTTCCTTAAATCTTCAACTCGTGTATTCACCTGAATTACCTCCCAAACATCTTATCATCTTTATCATACCGCGCCTGATCTTCCAGCGGATATTCTTTTCGCAAAGGCCATCCAACCATATCATCAACATTCAAAATTCTTCTTAAATCAGGATGACCAGTGAATTTAAATCCGTAAAAATCATACGCTTCTCTTTCCATCCAATTGGCAGAACCCCAGAGTGTAGTCAACGTTTTAAATGTTGGTGGATCATCGTTGGTAAATGATTTGATTCGGATGCGGAAATTGTCAGGCATATTATGCAATTGATACATGATGCCAAACTTCAATTCAGCATCAGGAAAATGCAAAGCACACATCGTAGTCAGGAAATGAAAATTTAATTCATCATCTTCCTTTAAAAATTGGATCACATCAAACACTTTCTCCTGCTTAACATTAACAGTCAACATATCATAAACCATTTCCGAAGATTCAATTGAATCGCCGAATTGTGATTTTAATTTCTCTGTAATGGTATCTGTATTGAGAGCCATAATTTTTCTTTAGTCAGTAACAGGAATTAAGGAATTAGGCAAGAGGAGCTAGTCCTTTCTTATTCAATTCTGCATTCTGAATTTATTATCATCCGAAGCTTTTTTGCGTAGGGTGGCTACATTTACTCCATTCCATAAGAAGCCATCAACTCCTTGTACTCCGGTGAATTTCTTCTTCTTAATGATTCATTGTGTACCAGTTCCTGTATTTGCATTACGCCATCAAGTATTTGTTCCGGACGGGGTGGACAACCCGGCACATAAACATCAACAGGTATTATCCTGTCTATTCCTTGCAACACACTGTAAGTATCAAATATTCCTCCCGTTGAAGCACAGGCTCCAACAGATAATACCCATCTCGGTTCTGCCATCTGCTCATAAACCTGTCTTAAAACAGGACCCATTTTTTTTGAAATGGTTCCCATCACCATCAATAAATCAGCCTGGCGGGGAGAGAAACTCAATCGCTCAGCACCAAATCGGCCTAAGTCATAGGTAGAAGCCATGGTGGCCATAAATTCAATGCCGCAGCAGGAAGTAGCAAATGGCAATGGCCAAATAGAATTCTTACGTGCCAGGCCTACCAGCTTATCCAGCTTCGTAGCCATAAAGCCCGGCCCTTCAAATGATTCTGGTTTATCTGCTAAGTTTATCATTTTAAAATTGAGGGATTAGTGTTCAGGGATTAGGGATTAATAATTATTTAATTCTGAATTCTTCATTCTAAATTCTGCATTTATTCCCACTTCAACGCCCCTTTGCGGATGATATATATGAATCCAAGTGCCAGAAGCCCCAGGAAAACAAGCATTTCTATAAATCCTGTCATCCCCATTTCCTTAAAATTGACGGCCCAGGGATACATAAATATGACCTCCACATCAAATAAAACGAAGAGGATGGCAATGAGGAAGTATTTAATGGAGAATGGTTGACGTGAATTCCCTTGTGATTCGATGCCACATTCAAACGTGTCCAGCTTAATGGCAGAGTTCCGTTTGGGGCCTAATAAATGGGTGGCTGCCATTACCATCAGGACAAATCCGATAGCCACACCAAACATCATTACAATAGGCAGATAGTCAATGGGAGTGCTTAATAACATCATTTTCAGTCTTTAAAAACCGATGCGAAGTTAAGCCTTTTTTAATCGGACTGCGCCCTGTTAATACAATATTTTAAAGGCATGATAACCATCAGGATTCCTTGGATTGTTGGTGAAAAGAGCACGGATTAGAAATCGATAGAAATTATGTTGAACTAAAAGCCAACAAAAGTGAACAATGCTTAAACAGATTTTCAGTATTACTTCAGATTTGCTTCAGCAAACAAGCATAAAAAGCCTTTGAATTATTCATTATGCTAAAAAAATACAGTTTCAATTCTGCATTCTTAATTCTTAATTCTGCATTCAATCAATTATTCCTCGAATTAACCTTCACCGCACCAAAAACCTCTTTACCATTACTCAATCGTAAAATATAGGTACCGGGCTTCAAAGGTTCTTCAGGCATAAAACGATAAGCATTGCGCCCCATAACAGCTTCAAACTTATCACTGTGAATTAGTGAACCATCTAGCCCAATGAGTTGTATTTGTACCACTTCATCATCAACAGCATTAAACTCAGCAGTAAAAAAAGTGATGAATGGATTCGGATAAATACTGATGTTATTTACTGAACTTGCTTTAATGCTAACAGCAATGGTTTTAAAAGTTTCAGACTTTCCATTGTAATCTGTTTGTCGTAAAAGGTAGTAAGAAGTTCCTTTAACAGGATTTTCATCCGTTAAATAATATTTTTTTATTTCGTTGGTGGTGCCTGCTCCTGCAATCTTTTTCAGCTCTGTAAAATTTCTTCCATCTGATGAACGCTCAATTGTAAAATAATCATTGTCTTTTTCAGAAGACGTTATCCAACTTAATTTTACTTTATTCATTTTATCGGCATAAGCAGTAAAGCTTAATAAGTTTACCGGCAATGCACTTGGATCGATGACGATTGGTCGTTGTATAAAGTTTTTTCTGCCGCAGGCATCTGTTACCTGACAGGTTAATACACCTTTTATTAAAACCGGAGTAGTTGGAGTGGTATATGTAGTAGTTGCACTGTTAGCATTCGCAAATGATCCGCCGGAAACTGTTGATGTCCACTGATAAGAATACGTAGGATTTCCTGAACTTACAGTAACTGAAACCGTCCTGGTATCATTTGATGAAAATGTTGGTGGGACAGTAACTGAAGTAAATTTCAGTGATTTAATAGTTGTTGCAAATAACATGTAATTAAAAAATACTCTTTGTGCTGCAACTTTTTCTGCCGTTGAACCATTTCCATCTAACGCATGGCTACCCATATACATAGCATATCCACTATTAGCAAGGCCAAAAGCAGGACCATACACCACTTGTACTCCTTCATTCGGCGATGTACCATCAGCGGTTACAACACTACGCTTAGTTGTTGATCGCCAGCCACCTGTTGAATTTGGCTGATACCATTCTTCTGATCCTCCACCTAAATTCAAAAAGCCCATGAATTGCATTACCGGATCTCCGGGATAATTACAGGTTTTTGGACTGGTTGGATTTCCGGCATGTGTTTCATTAGAACCCGGAAGGCATTTATTATTACTATAACATTTTAATCCGTTGGTTGTTAAAAAATTCAATTGTTGGAATGGCGAAACTGGATTTTTCGCTCCTTCCATCATGCTGGTTGCATGACATTCAGAAAAAATAAAAGAGCCATCCACTGTTGCAAAATTATATAAGCGGCTATGGGTGCTCCAAACAGGATCACCATGGGGGTTAACCCATAAATCATGGCAGGTGCTCAATGAATCAGGTGGCCCTTGTTGATATGCTGAGGATGGAATACTGGCATTGGTAAAATAACCACCAATAATATTTACGTTATTTGACAAATCATCAATCGTCATTCTGGGAATACAGGTTAGCGTTGCATAAACGGGAACACTTACAGCTGATGTTGTATATAAACCAGTAACTCCGAGGCCTGTCCAATACGTTATTCTTGTTTTAACTGTTGCCGTAATAAACTGAGCAGGAATGATGAAGGGTGCGCCTCTATAATCTACTCCATTATAAGTAAAGTCCTTTGCATCTTTTGCTTTGGTAGTATCAATCACCCATTTTACTTGTGTATTATAATTTTTTATAAGATCATATACCATTCCATAAGGCTTCAATCCATTAGCATAAGTCTGAGGAACAATGCCCATATTAATAATGTAAGAACCGGAGTCCATCGTTTCATAGGGCGCGGCGGCAAATGCTTTTTCAGTTGTTCCAATGTTTGCCGTAAACAAGGAAATGATAAAGGCACCTACACCACAACCGGTGATGAATAGTAATGCAAACTTGCCTTTTAGCTGAAGTTTTGTGGTAGGTTTTTGTCTAAGTGTCATTCGAAATTGCTGTTATTCCGTGTACTGCACAGCCGATTTTTTAGCTTGCATTGTGTTGTTCTACGCATATTTTGATGAAAGGTTGCAGGGGAAACATTAGCCATTGTCCTTCAGGAGGAATCTATTTAAACGCTTCCGATATGTTTAATTGTAAAATAATGTTTTAGGCTTACAATCAACATCATTGATTATTGTAAATAGTTTCCTCCTGAAGGACAAATAGGATGATGTCGTTATGTTTATTTGTAAAATAATGTTTCAGGTTTACACTCAACTCTCCGGCTTACACCCCTGTTGTCCTCCAGGAGGGATCTATTTAAACGCTTCCTATATGTTTATTTGTAAGAAAATGTTTCAGGCACACACTCAACATCACTGATTATTGTAAATGGGTTCCTCCTGAAGGACAAATAGGATGATGTCGCAATGTTTATTTGTAAAATAATGTTTCAGTCACACAATCAACATCATTGATTATTGTAAATGGTTTCCTCCTGAAGGACAAATAGGATGATAAAAAATAAGGTTTATGCGTTTACTCATTCCTGCAATAAACCTTTGCAGTAGCAAGTACTACATTTCCACTCATCAACCGGAAAATGTAATTACCATCAATAAGATTTGAACGCGATTCAAACTCATAACTATTATGTCCTTCATTGATAGTAGCCTTTTCCGATTGTATCATCAACCCATTCATACCGATCAACTGCACAACAACTTCTCCTTGCGATGGTGCATCAAATTCAGCAGTAAATGTTTTACTGAATGGATTAGGATATACTTTAATATTGCTGAGTTCGCTTTGATTAATTTTTACACTAACCGTTTTAAACGTTTCTGATTTACCGTTGTAATCCGTTTGTTTAACACGGTAATAAGAATATCCGCTGAATGGATGCAAATCAATACAAGAATATTTAAGCTGGTTATTGCTATTTCCGGCTCCTTTCACCCTTATTAATTCAGTAAATGATCTGCCATCAGGCGAACGTTCAATTGTAAAATAATCATTGTCTCTTTCAGAGGCTGTGGACCAGTTTATTTGTACCACATTTTCTCCTGTGAGGGTGGCTGTAAAGCTTGTTAAAGTTACCGGCAATGGATTTGGAGTAACCTTGATAGGACGGTTAAGAAAATTTTGTCTGCCACAAGCATCTATCACTCGCACTGTAATAGTTCCACTTTTGTTACCAAGCCCATAGGGTAACACAAAGGTGGTGGTGGAAGCATTCGGACTTCCAAAAGAGGCGCCAGCAATGGATGATGACCATTGATAAGCGTAAGGTGGTGAACCGGAACCCGCTGTTACGGTGAGGGTAACGGGCGTTGAAGAATTATCGACAAAATTACTAGGAATATTATCTGCTGAAAAACTAACAGACTTCTTTGCGGCGGCAAATGACATAAAGTTTAGAAAGGCTCTTTGCGCTCCAACTGCTGCTTCACTGGTGCCGCTAAAATCATGACCAGCTTCGTACATTACCCATCCGGCATTTGCTAATCCAAAGGCGGGGCCATAAGCTAACAATACCCCTTTGGCACCTGCAGGGCCATCAGAAGTCGTCAACACTGTGGAAGTTGTATTCCTCCATTTGCCTGTTGTTTGAGGAATAAACCAGTCTTCAGAGCCTCCTGATAATGCAGGATCAATAAGGCCCATAAATTGCATCATGGGGTCAGCAGGATTATTATAATAAAAAGGAGCTGTTGGAGAGCCTGCATGTGTTTCTGTGACTGCAGGGCCACATTTTCCGGAACTATAACATTGAAGTCCGTTAGTTGTCAAGAAATTTAATTGCTGGTAAGGGTAAGCGGTATTCTTACAACCTTCCATCATACTCGTAGCATGACATTGTGAAAAAACAAATGATCCATCCGCAATCGCAAAGTCGTATAACCTGCTGTGTGTTGCCCAGGTTGGGTTACCATGTGGATTAATCCAGAGATCATGACAGCCAGTTAAAGTTGTAGTTGGCCCTAATGAGTATGCTGAAGATGGAATTTCTGCATTATTGAAATAGCCAATTATGATACCTTCCTTTCCTTCAGAATTTTCAATGGTCATGGTGGGCATAGCTGTTAATGTAGAAAATACAGGAATAGTAACAGCTGATGTGGTATAAACACCTTGCACACCTCTTGATCCCCAATAAGTAATACGGGTTTTAATGTTGGAAGTAATATATTCTCCGCGTATGACAAATGTTCCGCCTTTATAAGCTACTCCATTATAGGTAAAATCAGCACCATTCATTACCTTACCGGAGTCAATCGACCATATTACCGGTGTATTATAATTCCTAATCATGTCATACACCATTCCATAAGGTACTAAGGCATTTTTAACTGTTTGTGGCACAATTCCCATATTGATAATAAAGGAACCCGAGTCAATACTTTCATAATGATAACTAAACAAATTAGGTTGCGGAACAGGGGGCGTCCAGGTATAAGTAAGGCCGACTGGAGGACGGTTCGTCGAAGACATATAACAAATGTCGCTGAGCAAAACTCCATCCTTGGAAGTTAACCAGGTTTCTGAGCCATTTGCAACTTTTCTAATGCTGAAGTCGCTGGTACTGCTTCCCAGCAAACCTACATTTCCTGCTTCGCTTGAACCGCCGCTACAGCTGTTTGAACTCATTGTTCTTCCACCCGAACTTGTGCCCCAAACTGTTTGAATTGTATTACTTGTTTCATTCAGGATAAGTTGAAAATTCCACTTATTGGAATGTACGCCGTTTGAAGTATAGTGATCACAGTCCGTCCATTGGATGATAAATTGTCGGTTGGGTGCAGTACCGAAAGTACCGTACTGAATATTAGAGGTGGCGTTGGCGTTTTGTAGATTGGTGCCATAAACAGCAATACTATTGGGAGGACTAGCCTGTAATCCACAATTATTAAATTTAGTGGTAATGGTATTCATGGAGATGAATCCGTTGGAACTTAACGACAAAGAGTCATAGAATATATTATTAAATATAAACTTGAATGGAATGCCGACACGAGTAATCGTATCATCCCAGGTACCGGAAGCGAAGGTAGTGCCGGTAATCGGAGTGTAAGTTCCTGTTGTTTGTGTAAAAGTGTAGAAAGCTACTTTTGCCGCTGCTTTGGCTGGTTTTACTGATCCTACATTGAGGTAAAACAATGCCATACCAAAAATAATTGCGAAGAGACTAGATGACAAAATAATCACCACCTTTGTTTGCAGGCGCATCTTGGGTACTTGTCTTTGTCGAAGTGTCATTTTCATTTTGAATATAAATGCCAGCTATTAAATAAGCGAACTTAAATTTTTCAATTGTTCCCCTTTATTTGGTCATTAATGCAATTTAATCACCATTTGGGGAGCATTTGTTAAATGACTTATACTGCAAGTTGGGCTTTTAGGTTGCAATCAAGGATTTCCTTTTGTTGTCATTCAGGAGCCCCGAGGCCTCGGGG
>JANOXC010000064.1:0-6783 GCA_031418215.1 Bacteroidota bacterium | reverse complement strand
ATCACCAAAATCCCACTTCACTGAATACGGAGCTGAGAGATTGCATTTAAAATTAACTGTTACCGGGGCTACACCGATATTACCGGAATAAGTAAAATCAACAAAGGGATGTTGCACGGTCTTTTCCTTTTTACAAGAAACCGCAACTAAAACTAATACGTAGATGAAAACAGGTAACCAACGTTTCATTGAACATTGCTTTATTCAAATGTACGGAGTTAAAAAGTTACAATGGAATATTCACAGTAAAATTCCTTGCCGGGAGGTAAAGAAATAATTCCCTCTTTATTTTTCAATTGCTGATCACTAATAACTGAGTCTGCAATGCCATGCCACGGTTCGAGACAAACAAAGTCAGCATTCTTTGCTGCCCAGATTCCGAAGTATGGATAGTTTTCAAATTTAAAATGCAACCCGTGATTGTTCTTTTTATTTTTCAGGCTTATGACATTTGATTTCAGATTTTTAAAAACCAATGCGTCTTCATAAAAAAGTGATTTCGTTAATGGAAGTGTATTGGTGTTTTCTAACATTGGTTTTGAATTATTATCCAACAATCCCTTATTCAACAACCATCTGTCTGCATTTTCTTCCTTATTGAATTCAAGAAAATAGTCACCATAATTTTCACCTTCCACCAACGGCACTTTAAATGCCGGGTGTGCGCCAATGGAGAATAACATTTCATTGTTTCCCTTATTCTGAACTATATATATAATTTTCAAATTAGCGCCCTGCAATTCATACCTGATTTTCAAATCAAATTCAAAAGGATAAACATCCAATGTTTCGCTACTGCTTGTTAATTGATATTCAACTGATGATTGCTGCTCATCAATCAACTTAAAAGTTTTAGTCCTGGCAAACCCATGACGGTCCAGCGAATATTTTTTTCCGTTGTGATGATATAAATTGTCTTTTAACTGCCCAACAATAGGAAAAAGTATAGGAGCATGCTTAGGCCATGCCGGACCTGCCTGCCATAAATATTCCAGATTGGTTTGTTTATTGAAAATGCTGCACAACTCCGCCCCTTCGGGTTTTGAACAGACAATTAAAAATTCATTCTCAATTTTTTGCATGGTGTAAAATAAATAAAAATAACCACGGTGGGCACGAAGAAAAAACACAAAGGTCACCAAGAGTATTAATTCCTAGTGACCTTTGTGCCTCCACCGTGATCTTAGTGGTTAAAACTTTTTAAGCCAGCTCCCTGCGGATGATGTTTAATGCAGCACCAGCTTTAAACCATTCAATCTGGTTTTGATTGTAAGTATGGTTTACCTGTATCGTATCCTGTTTTCCGTCTGCATGATTCAACACTAGCTGCAATGGCTTGCCCGGTTGAAAATCTTTCAACCCAACAATATCAATCACATCATCTTCCATAATCTTATTGTAATCATCCTTATTGGCAAAAGTTAATCCCAACATTCCCTGCTTCTTCAAATTCGTTTCATGGATGCGTGCAAATGATTTTACCAAGATGGCACGTACACCAAGGAAACGCGGTTCCATAGCTGCATGCTCTCTTGATGATCCTTCTCCATAATTTTCATCACCTACAACAATAGATCCTAAACCTGCCGCTTTATATGCACGTTGTACTTTAGGTACTTCATCATATTGTCCGCTCAACTGATTTTTAACAGTGTTTATTTTCTCATTGAAGAAGTTGGTAGCACCTATCAATAAATTGTTGGAGATGTTGTCTAAATGTCCGCGGAACTTCAACCATGGCCCTGCCATTGAAATATGATCAGTAGTACATTTTCCTTTTGCTTTAATAAGCAATTTCAATCCTTTCAGATCCGTTCCTTCCCAGGCAGCAAATGGTGCTAACAATTGCAGGCGATTTGATGTTGTTGAGACCTTCACTTCAACATTACTTCCATCAACAGCCGGGGCCTGGTATCCTGCATCATCCACTGCAAATCCTTTTGTCGGTAATTCTTCTCCTGATGGCGGATCTAATTTTACTTTCTCACCTTTTTCATTCGTTAGAAAATCTGTTAAAGGATTAAATGTTAAATCCCCGGCGATCGCCAATGCTGTTACAATTTCTGGTGATGCAACAAATGCATAAGTGTTTGGATTGCCATCATTACGAGACTGGAAATTCCTGTTGAAAGAATGGATGATGCTGTTCTTTTCTTTTTTATCAGCTCCAACCCTGCTCCACATACCAATACATGGTCCGCATGCATTTGCAAAAACAGTAGCGCCGATTTTTTCAAAGGCGTCAATAAATCCATCACGGGCAATGGTATAACGAATTAATTCTGAACCCGGAGTGATGGTGAATTCTGATTTTGTTTTCAATCCTTTTGCTGTAACTTGTTTTGCTAATGAAACAGCTCTTGAAATATCTTCATAAGACGAGTTTGTACAAGAACCAATCAATCCAACTTCAATTTTTGTTGGCCACCCATTTTTTGCAGCTGCCTCTTTCATTTGTGAAACAGGTGTAGCAAGATCAGGAGTGAACGGACCATTGATCTGTGGCTCCAAATCGGTGAGATTGATTTCAATTACTTCGTCAAAATATTTTTCAGGATTTGCATAAACATCTGCATCACCTGTTAAATGTTCTGCAACTTTATTTGCTAAATCAGCAATGTCGGCACGTCCTGTTGCACGTAAATATCGTTCCATTGATTTGTCATATCCAAAAGTCGAAGTAGTTGCTCCAATTTCAGCACCCATATTGCAAATAGTGCCTTTTCCAGTACAACTCATGGAAGCAGCTCCATCACCAAAATATTCAACGATAGCGCCTGTCCCTCCTTTAACTGTAAGAATACCGGCTACTTTATTGATCACATCTTTTGGTGAACTCCAGCCTGATAATTTTCCCGTCAGTTTAATACCAATCAGTTTCGGCCATTTCAATTCCCACGGTAATCCTGCCATTACATCGCAGGCATCGGCACCACCCACACCAATGGCCACCATTCCTAAACCACCTGCATTTACAGTATGTGAATCCGTTCCAATCATCATTCCACCCGGAAATGCATAATTTTCTAAAACGATTTGGTGAATGATCCCGGCTCCCGGCTTCCAGAAACCAATTCCGTATTTATTGGATACAGAAGCAAGGAAATCAAAAACTTCTTTACTGTCAGATGTAGCAGCCACTAAATCCTCCTTTGCGCCTGTCTTTGCCATAATTAAATGATCGCAATGAACGGTTGAAGGAACAGCCACTTTCGGACGACCTGCTTGCATGAACTGCAATAAAGCCATCTGCGCTGTGGCATCCTGCATCGCTACTCTATCGGGAGCAAAATCAACATAGGACTTCCCACGCTCAAAAGCCACAGGCCCAGTTTTACCAAATAAATGGGAAAAAAGGATTTTCTCTGATAAAGTGAGTGGTTTGCCAGCCATTGTACGGGCAGTAGCCACTTTTACAGGTAAATCAGTGTAAAACTGTTTGATCATTTCAATATCGAAAGCCATGGTTTTATTTAATTAAGAATGCAGAATTAAGAATGCAGAATTTAAATGGATTAATACTGCGAAAATAAACAATAATGGCGTCATTTTGAAACTTAATAGCTCAGGAATTAATTCATGGGCTAATTAATAACAAATCGCTCAACCATTTGCACAGGTGAAAAAATGCCATCCCTAGAAATACGCTTAAATTTTTTCCATCAACAACTTCGCATTCACAACATTATTAAATTGCTTTTGAAGTAATTCATCTCTACGGCTAATCATTTCAGCAGTAAAAACCTGCGCTTTCAATTCCAAAATTGCTTTTTTCATTTCAGCGGGTGAATCTGCCACAGAACATAATCCTCCCAACCCTGTGTCCTCCACCATCATTGAATTGACTAAACAAAACCGGCCGTTAAACAAAGCATTGATCAGTTTCAATTTTATGCCGGTTGACTGAAAAGTAGGCAGGATATTGATATGTGCATTTTTTATTAAATCATGCATAACCTCTACACTAAGATCACTTTTCAGCTCAATTGCAGGATTATTTTTCAAGGCTTTCTCCAGTTCTGAAGAAGGATTATTCCCGGCTATGATCAATGTAAAATCAAATTCATTAAAAACTTCCTTCACTAAAAACAACGCTGCCTTATTGTTTTCACCTACACTTAAATTGCCATGATATAATGCATAATTTCCTTTGCCTGCTAAAGAGTTTACTTTGTTATTGGAATGAAATGCAGGCAAGTAAAATGAATTACCATATTTATTAGTGAGATAATTATTTTCTGCAGGCGAAATTGCTGCAACGAATGCTGCGTACTTTAAAACAGGTTCATACGCTTCCAGCTTCTTTGCCTCTGATTTAAAATACCATTTTCGAAAAGGATTTCTTTCAATCGCCGCCAGTTGCCGGTAATACTCGTGTTCGATGTTGTGTGAACGGACAATTATTTTTCTTCCTGATAATCGCTTGTCATTTATATATAAAGTGGTATGCAGCCCTTCCATCAGAATTGGAAAATCATCTTTTAAAAGGTTTGTTATCAATTCCTCACTTTGGCGGGAAGATACAATGTAAGGCAGTTTGGAAAATAATTTAAGTTTTGTAGTTCTTCGCTGATAATAATTTACGCTAATGCAAAGCTTGTCTAACTCTGCTGATCGTAGCCTTCCATATTGAAAACAGTGCAAGTGAATTTTAACACCTATCGCTGACAATGCTTTTATTTTATAAAAAACATCAACCACACCGCCGTAATTAGGGGGATATGGAATGTCGAAACTGATGATATGTAAATGTTGATCTGTCAAAAGTTAATAATATTTATTAGTGTGAATTTATGTGTTGAACTTTATATATATATTTGAAATTCCTTTATCAGCATTTGTTTTTCCTTTTGCCAGCTCAATTCTTTTGCTGCCAACAATGCATTTTGTTTCCATTGTTCCATTTGTTGTGCATTGCCTGTCATTTGCTGAAGTAAAGATGCAAGCTCTTTGGGATCATGCCTTTTTGCAATCAACCCAACTTTGTATTGTTCAACTATTTTCCTCACTTCAGGTAAATCACTCGCCAATACCGGTAATCCTGCATGAATATAATCAAACAATTTATTTGGCAAACTGAAACGATAATTAATGCTGAGATCTTTATCCAATGTCAAACCAATATCTGCAGCCATGGTATATTTTCTTAATTCCTGCTGCGGCATTTTTGATTTGATAATCACTTGTTCATCCAGGTGAAATTGTTTCACCATCGTTTTAAGTTCTTCAATCACATCGCCCCCGCCAATGATCAACAAAACACCATCACTGATATATTGCATGGCCTCCACCATTTCTTCCGCACCGCGCTGAATGTTTATTCCTGATCCCTGAAGAATATATATAGCTTTATTCAACGGAAGACCTAACTCCTGCCTTAAATTAATTTTATCATACGTTTTGTTTTCAAAGTATTCCGGCACATTTCTTAATACGCTTGCCTCAACTCCTAACTCCTCCCTATACAATCCTGCAATACTTTCATTCACCGTAAACATCACATCCACTTTTGGTATCATCTTCCTCTCCATTCTTTTCCAGATATTTCTGATCATCGTTCGGTTGACCAGTTCAGGAACACCGGTGAAATATTCATGGCTGTCGTAAATCAATGGTAACTTTTTCCATTTTGAAGCATAATAATTAGCTGGTAAAGTATCAAGGTCATTACTGAAAAGGACATCGGCTTTTGAAAATAACAAGTAAAAAAAGAGCCTGACATTATAATTCAGGTAAAAAAGCGGGCCTTTATGAAACCATAACCTGAACCGCTTCGTTTGGTAAGGCCGTTCCGGTATTTCCATACTTCCGTGCCTCGTCCTTCCAACTACCTCCACGTGAAAGCCCAGTTCATGCAAAGTAATTGCTGAACGGTGGACACGCTGGTCGGTTGACAGGTCGCTGATGACAGAGAGAATTACTTTTTTAGCCACGGGACGAAAGTAGTTTACTGTTTCCGGTTTATGGTTACTGGTTTCTAGTTTTGGGTTTCTGGTTTCTGGCTTACTGTTTCCGGTTTACGATTTATTGCTTTAAATTTAATGATGACCTGCTAATTTTCAATGCTTTAACATATTCAAAAAGAACTTTAAACTGGCAACAGTAAACCAGAAACCTAATTATTGGTTCATATTCGCCATTGTTCTATATTTGCGACCCTTCAAAAAAAACACTAAAAATCAATGCAAAGTAAAGGAGCCATAAAGCTGCTGGCCATCGTTTTGGCCTTAGTCTGTTTGTATCAACTCTCATTCACACTTGTAACCCACAATGTGGAGAATAGCGCCAGGGATTATGCCAAAGGCGATGAGAAAAAAGAAAAAGCCTATCTGGATTCAATGATGTCCAAAGGTGTCTATAATCTTGGACTTAAAAACTACACTTACATAGAATGTAAGGAAAGAGAGATCAACCTGGGTCTGGATCTTAAAGGTGGTATGAACGTTACCATGGAAGTATCGGTGGTTGACCTTATCCGCACCATGGCCAACCATAGTACTGATCCTACTTTCAATAAAGCTATTGCAAGGGCGCAGGAAATGCAGAAAAACAGCCAGCAGGATTTCGTTACCCTGTTTGGAAAAGCCTTTAGCGAGACCGATCCGAATGCAAAACTGGCAGCAATATTTACTACGCCGGATATGCAAGGTCGCATCAGCTTCAATTCAACTAATGATCAGGTTTTAAAAGTCATTGATGATGAGGCGAAATCTGCTATCAGCCGCTCTTATAACATCTTACGAACCAGGATTGACAAATTCGGTGTAGCGCAGCCAAACATCC
>JANOXC010000063.1:0-17850 GCA_031418215.1 Bacteroidota bacterium | reverse complement strand
CTTCTGTTTTGAATAAGCCTGTAAGCTTTTTCAGTATACAAGTAAGCTTTATTTTTATTGTATTGCTGTGCAAGATGTAATTTAATGGTTTCAAAAAGTTCTTCAACGCCTTCTGCCTCGGTGGCGATGGCTTTAATTATTTTTGGAGTCCAGGATTCGGGTGAATGGGTGTGAACTAATTCATGCAGGTTCTTTAAAAAAAGTCCGGCTCCGGGGCGGTCAGATTTATTGAGCACAAAAATATCCGCAATTTCCATCACACCTGATTTTAAACTTTGCACTTCATCCCCCGCTTCAGGAACTAAAACCAAAACGGTGGTATCTGCCAAACCAACAATTTCTACTTCCGATTGTCCTACTCCAACCGTTTCAACAAAAATATAATCGAAAGAAGCCGCTCTCAGCACATCCGTTATTTCCAGCGCTTTTGAGGAAAGGCCTCCCATGGCTCCGCGGGTGGCGATGGAACGGATATATATATTACTGTTGCTGTAATGCTCATTCATTCGCAGCCTGTCGCCAAGCAGTGCGCCATGTGTAAAAGGAGAGGTTGGGTCAACGGCTAGGACGGCAATCTTGCTTCCCGGCTCCTCTTCGCTGATGTTTTTCAAAAGTGCATTGATCAGCGTGCTTTTTCCGGCACCAGGGGGGCCTGTTATACCGATAACAGGAACAGACCTGTTGATCTGCAGGCCGGAGAGTAAGTCATGATATCCATCAGCCTCATTCTCCACCAATGAAATCAGTCGCGCCAATGCATTCCTGTTTCCTGACTGTGCTTCGTTAACAATATTCTGATCCATCAAAAATTATTTCGATGTGAAAATACAGAAAGGATTTATTCTATGGATAAACGATATTAACACGAACTCTCCCCTCTCCCGTGGAGAGGGGCAGGGGGGTGAGGTAAAGAATCATTACCATTGTTTTACCTACTTTTGAACACTAAAGGTGGTTGCCCCCAAGTACTCGGGGGATTAAAAGGGAATCACGTGAAGGAAACATCCTGATTCGTGAACAGTTCCCGCTGCTGTGATCCGTTTTGCAAGTCTGCAAAAATGTTTCGGTAATTGGCCACTGCCCTCCACTAAATAGAGGGCGGGAAGGTGCCGGAATATAAACGGTAAGTCAGAAGACCTGCCCCTTTTAGATAACTGATCGCATTCGGAGAAAAGGCGAAGTATTATGACATGCTATATATATATTTCAAACGGCTGCTTAGCTGCAATTAAAGTATTGCACGCATGAAGTCATTTACAATTTTCATTGCTTTTTATTTATCTTGCTACGCTGCCATTGCACAGCCGGATACTATCCATGCTATTAAAGAAGTTGCTATTACCGATTACCGTATACAAAGCATTGCTAATACAACCCGGCTTCAGACAATAGACTCTTCCCGTATAAACCGTATCAATGCCGCTTCTTTAAATGATATGTTAAGTAAGGGAAGCACCGTATTTATTAAAGATAATGGTGGCGGACGACTTTCCACGCTTTCTATTCGTGGTACTACTGCAAGTCAGAACGTATTAACATGGAATGGGCTTTCATTGAACACACCTACATTGGGATTGTCCGATCTTTCATTGATGCCTTCCTTTTTTACCGACAAAGTTAAATTACAATATGGCGGAAATGGTTCATTAAATGGCAATGCGGCAATCGGCGGAGCTGTGCACATGACTTCTGATCCAATTTGGAATACAGGTTGGGGCGGGCAATTATTTTTAAGTAATGCAAGTTTCAATGATAATCAGCAGGGAGCTGGAGTGACTTATGCAAGCAAGAATTATTATATGAAAACCGCCTTCTTTCATCACAAAGCAGAAAATAATTATCATTTTACAGATATATATATACTCGGGACGCCTGAAAGAGAACAGTTACATGCTGACATCCAACAAAATGGTTTGTTGCATGAACAATTTCTACGGCTTAAAAAAGATTTGTTCAGCATACAATGCTTGTTACTCGATGCCGACCGTGATATCCCTCCATTAATGGGTTCTGCCACTTACTACAGTACACAAAATGAAAAAGACAAACAGCTACGTATTGTATCGCAATGGAAGCATGATGGTGGCAACCTGCAAACTATGATAAGGCTGGGATATCTTGATGACAGGATTAATTATTCTGATAGCCTGATTCAACTGGATGACAAAAGCAAGGGACAAAATTTACAAGCAGAAGCGGAAGCTAAATACATCTATAAAAACCACCAGCTATTGGGAGGTGTTGTTTCCAATAACTCCAAAGCATATGTTAACTCCGTTATTGGCGGAGAAGTGCAGGGGTATCCCGGATACCATACTTTGAAACGAAGTTCATTCTATCTGTCTTATATATATTCTTTTCGGCAGATTTTATTGGCAACCGTTTCCGTCAGAAAAGAAATTGAGAAAGGGAAAGATTATCCTGTTCTTCCCGCTGTTGGTTTAAAAATTAAAATATATAAAGAGTTAATGCTTTTCAGCAATTTTGCGGCTGTTTACCGTACACCAACGTTAAACGATTTTTATTGGCAGCCCGGAGGAAATCCAAACCTGAAACCCGAAAAAGGTTTTCAGACCGATATGCGTTTAAACGATAATATTGTCATCAACAAGTTAAGCATTGATGTTGGTGCCGGCATTTTTTATATGAGGATAAACGATTGGATTCAATGGGTGCCTGATAATAATAACAATTATTCTCCAGTCAATATTGAAACGGTAACATCAAAAGGAGCAGAATTTACAGGAAGCATAAATTACCAATGGCAACATTGGAAAACAACTTCAGGTGGACAAATTGAATATATAATTGCCACAAACAAAGATGGATTTGGAATAGCTTCCGTAGAAGGTAAACAATTAGTTTATACGCCGAAAATCAAATGGAAACTTTCACAATCGTTATCTTATTACAAGACTTCTTTTTTAATTCAGTATGACTATACGGGATATCGTTACACTACAGCTGATAACAGTTCTTGGTTACCTCCTTATGGTTTGACAAGTGCTTCTTTGTCGCAAGAAATAAATACTCAACATGGAAATATATATATTACTGCGGGGGTCAATAATATTTTTAATATAAACTATGAAGTGATTGCTTTAAGGGCTATGCCGGGTCGATGGTACAGGGTCAGTTTATTGCTAAACCTACAAAAAAATAAAAAATTAACTAAGCCTGTCGGTGAGTAGTTTTATCTCCACACGAGGTGCAACCTTTTCATACAAGATATTATATACTGCATTGCAGATGGGCAAATCAACATTGTATCGTTTATTGATTTCAAAAATACACTTGGCTGCATAATATCCTTCAGCAATCATATTCATCTCCATTTGTGCAGACTTTACCGAGTATCCCTTCCCAATCATATTACCAAACGTTCGGTTCCTGCTGAATTGCGAATAAGCCGTCACCAATAAATCTCCCAGGTATGCCGAGTCTTTAATGTCGCGTTTGATCGGGTGAACCTTATCGACAAATCGTTTCATTTCCTGTAATGCATTGGCAATTAAAACTGCATGAAAATTATCGCCATACCCGAGACCATGACAAATGCCGCTTGCCAATGCCATTATGTTTTTTAATACTGCTGCGTACTCCGTGCCATATATATCATCACTTACGATTGTTTTTATATACCTGCAATTCATTTGTGTTGCCAACTGACTTGTTGCTTCAGCGTCCATTCCTGCAACAGTTAAGTAGGATAGTTTTTCGAGTGCCACTTCCTCTGCATGACAAGGACCTGTGATAACGCCAATATTATTTATTGGAATATCAAATTGTTGATGCATAAACTCACCAACAATAAGATTTTGTTCCGGCACAATTCCTTTGATGGCTGAGTAAACATATTTTCCTTTAAAATCATTTGCATTCAGCGAACTTAGGGCTGTTTTCAAAAATGCAGCAGGAACAGCGAGTATAACACACTCAGCACCTGCAACCACCTTTTTTAAATCAGAAGAAACATTGATTTTATCCATATCAACCTCCACATCACTTAAATAATTGGGGTTGTGATGGTACTTATTGATAAATGCAACAGTTTCTTCGTTTCTTACCCACCACTCCAGCCTTGGTGAATTGTTCGATAATATCTTGATCAGTGCCGTAGCCCAGCTACCGCCGCCAATAACAGCAATTGTCTTCATCTCTTTTTAAAAATACAGTCGGCTAATATCACAATTTTGAACCAATGAGCTAATGGACGAATACTGCTTTGGATATTTAAGAATTAATTAGCTTCGCATTTAAACTTAAATCGACCCGATATGAAAATCCTCAAAAAAATCTTAATTGTATTGGTTGTACTAATAGCGATAGCCGGTATTGCCGGAATGTTCATGCCTGCTAAATTAGCCGTGGAAAGGTCCGTTGTAATCAATGCCAATGAGCAAAACATCTTCGACCAGGTAAACACTTTGAAAAACTGGGAGAAATGGTCGCCATGGCAAAAAATGGATCCTACTACGAAGATGACTTATTTTGGTCCTTCTTCGGGAGTAGGAGCAGGTTATGAATGGGCCAGTAAGAATGAAAATACCGGCAGCGGTTCGCTCACCATTTCAGAATGCACTCCTTATAGCTTAATTAAAGTCGACCTTGACTTCAAAGAAATGGGAAAAAGCATCAGCTACTTTAAATTGGATAAAGCTGATGGAGGTGTAAAATTAACCTGGACTTTCGAATCTGATCCCGACAGCAATCCGTTTAAAAAATTAATGATGAATACCATGGGGAAATATTTTATGAATAAAACTTATGATGAAGGTTTAAGCGCCATCAAGCAAATTGCAGAGAGTATGCCTGCTCCTGTTGCTGAACCTGCACCTATGGACAGCACAACAATTATATCTGCTGATTCAACTGCAATGATGAAATAAATAATACCATGTATTTTTTTGGGAAAACCACTGTCGATGACAGTGGTTTTTTTATTTTCCAATTTTATTAGTTCTTTTTAGATAGTTCGCCAGATTGTATTCCTCAAATAAAAGTATTAATACTTTAGGCTTTGGTGCATTGAAAAAAGTATTAACTCTTTATCCTATGGTTTAATATACATACAGTTATATACAACTATTTAATGGCGGTAAAAACTACTTTTAGTAGAACTATTTTCAAGACGAATAATAGATTGCTATGGTTGCATCAGTAACTATATATAAGTATTAATTAACCAGACCTGTATAGTTATTAAAATAATTGGAAGCTGCTTTGCTTTTTGTATGCTATTTTGTATATACATTTACATCAACCACAAATACGATACTAATTATGAAATCAAAATTCTTAATCACAACAATCGCAATTGTACTACTCGCTTTCCAGTCATGCAGAAAAGATGATGAAACATCTACAATAAATAATACGGCAAGCACTTCTTATCCGTATTCAATGAGTGTTGCCGGAAGGGTGCTCAATGAAAACAGTGAAGCACTGCAAGGTGTTACTGTAAAAGTAAATGGCAAGGCCGCTACTACAGATGTACATGGCTTATTCGTAATTAAAAATGCAGGAACAACTAAAGATCGTTGTGTATTGCATTTTGAAAGATCAGGTTTCTTTGAACAAAGTCATGGTTTTGTTCCATCCTTAAATGCCATGAATTATGTGAAGATTGTAATGCTTGACAATACGAAGAAGTATTTCGTTTCAGCGGCGACAGGTGGTGCAGTTGTTCTGGCCGATCAATCGAAAGTCAACTTTCCTCCCAATGCATTTGTAAAGCCTGATGGCAGTATATATAATGGTACGGTGAGTGTAGTAATGAAACACCTTTCCCCTGGCCAGCCTAATTTTGGTTTTTCCATTCCCGGTGGTGATTTGCTTGCACGTAATATTGAAAATGATGAAGTGGTTTTATATTCCTATGGCATGCTTGGTGTAACACTTTCAGGAAGCAGCGGCGAACAACTGCAATTAGGCAGTGGCATTACAGCACAGTTAACAGTTCCTATAGCTGCTGCACAAACTGCTTCAGCACCTGCAACATTACCGTTATGGTACTTTGATGAAAGTGCTTCCTTATGGAAAGAACAAGGCAGTGCAACTAAGGTTGGCAATAGTTATGTAGGTAATGTATCACACTTCAGCTGGTGGAATTGTGATTACCAAGGACCTACAGCAGAACTAACAGGTGTAGTAAAAGATTGCTTTAATAACCCCGTCCCTAATGCTGTAGTTACTGGAAATGGGGTTTTAAAAACAACTACCAATCAGAACGGTATCTTTTTGGAAATGGTCCCGGCTGGAATGATTTTCACTATACAAGTATTAGCTATCGATAACCCTGGCTTGACTGATTCACAATTAGAAACTACTCCGGTGCTTACTAATAACCAGATTTATCAAGTTCCCGATCTTGTTTGTGGAAGTTGCCCGGGTTTTCTAACCGGAACACTCACATCTTGTACACGCACAGCGGCCAATGCAATGGTGTATGTTGAAGGCACCAATGGTTTCTTTGCATATCAATATAGTATCAATGGCAATTATTCATTTCCTGTTTTCGCCAATATGCCATTAATTGTTAATGCAATCAATGTTGACGGATTTAACCAGCAATATGTTGCGCCAATTTCTGTTGGGCAAACATTCAATGCTTCTCCCATGATGCTCTGCAATAACAACAGTAGCAATGGACCCTGGTATGAAAATGGTTTTGTGGTGAATGGCAATGGTTTTACCAACCGTGTTTTTGCCATTGCTTTGAATTCGAGTTTACAGGAGTGGGATGGTGACACTACAACTTGTTCCATTATCGGCACCGATTCATTGACAAACACACCGTGCCTGATGTATTTGCGTTTTCCTGGTAATATAATAGATACTTATGCTTACTCTCCTGCAGATAATCAATTGAGCCTTGATTTTGACGGCACGGCAGGTATTGCACAATACCAGTCGGCATTTGGAGGAAGCCAGGGCATACTGGATGTTACCGGATATGATCTTGTAGGTGGATTTATTTATGTGAGTTTCTCCGGAACACTGACTGATCTTTTTGGAAATGTAATATTTATAACCGACGGAAGGATGAAAATCCCTCGCACACAATAAGTTTTCTTGTCAATTGTTTTCTTGTCAATCCCCTCTGGAAACGGAGGGGATTTTTTTATTAAGCATTAATCCATTCGGCAATAAAGAAATCAAGTAGTGCCTATTGAATTTTTTTCACCCTTCGAAATTCATTTCTGATCGCCATCAGATTGGAGATAGGTGTTCAAATGTTAATGAATTAATACCTGTATGTTATAAAAAATTATAAAAAATAATTCAAATGACTGAGTATATACAATAATTCAAAAGACTATCCTAACGGCTTGAGGCTTTGACATTAGATTGTTATGACATGGCTTCCATTAGCCATCTTAAAAAATCAATCTTTGAAATAAAAAATCGTATCAAAACACCGGACTGTCGCTACAACCATTCTGCTTTAAAAGAGCAAAAAAAAACCGTCAACTTCATCAGTCAACGGCTTTATATTTTTAGAATAAATCCTTACTTCTTCTCTTCAATCTTTTTTTCTTCGTCTTCTTTAGCAACGCCACTAGAAGCATCCTTAAATTCTTTAATGCCTTTTCCTAACCCTTTGGCTAGTTCAGGAATACGTTTGGCGCCGAAGAATAATAGCAATACAGCAATGATGAGAAATATTTCAGAGCCGCCCATGCCGCCCAGAAAACCTAATATGATTGTGTTTAACATGATCTTTTATTTAGCCCGCCAAAGGTAATACTATATTGAGGATTTACTACTGTTTTTATAAGGTAGGGTATCTGGAAATGGCTGAATTTTGTCAAATTGATATTAAAATCGCTTTAAAATTGCCTGAAATGAGTCAACCATACAGCTTACTTTCTTGCTATCCATACCTGGGGATCAAGCTTGGTAGTGGTTTTCCAGATTTCCAGGTGTACTTCCGCCCTTTCTTTATCATCATCTTCCCCAATCGATCCAATAATCTGACGCGTTGTTACCTTGTCCCCCGTCTTCACATTTACTTCAGTGAGATTGGAGTAAACCGTTAGGTATTCGCCATGCCTGATGATAACGGCCTTATTGGAGCCGGGAATGGTAATCACTCCGGAAACGGTGCCATCAAAAATGGTCCGGGCGCTACTCCCTTTATTGCTTTGAATATCGATGCCGTTATTTTTTATCATGATTCCCTTTAGTTCTTTATGCGGATGCTCTCCAAAGGTACTGCTGATGGCGCCCTGCTCAACAGGCCAGGGCAAATGGCCTTTATTGTTCGAAAAGCTTGACGATAATTTTAATGCTTCCGGTGTCGAAGTAAACACATTGGCTGTGGTAACATTCTTTTTTCCGGCCGCTACTGCTTTTTTCCTTTCTGCTTCAATTTCCTTTCTGATTAATGATTCTATGGCACGATCGAGCTTTTGCTTTGCCGCTTGCTTCTCTGCAAGATCCTTCCGCAACTTTTGTTCACGGACTGTCAAGCTTTTCATCAGCTGATCCTGCTGTGTTTTTTCTTTTTCTAAGGTGATTTTATTATTCTGTTCTGAGACCTTAAGGTTGGTCTTTTCATTCTTACGTGATACCAGTTCTTGCTTTTTATCGGTTAGCTCACTCTGCGTTGATGCAATTTGTTGCGCCTGTAAAATACGATTACGACTGTATTCTTTAAGATAAGTGATGCGTTTGTAAGCCTGGTTGAAATCGGCAGCGGCAAAAACGAACATCAGTCGCTGGTATACATTTCTGTTTTTATTTGCAAAGCGAATCATACCGGCATACGATTCCTTTAGGTGCTGCATCTTATCTTCCAGGGTAGTAATTTCATTGGTCGTATGTGCAATCTGTCCACCCAAAGCCTGTATCTCGCCATTGATTGTGCCGATCAGTTGTTCACGCAATTTTATTTTTTTCTGAAGTGTCTCAAGCTGTTCCTTGGTGGCAGATTTGTTTTTGGTTACAATCTGCAGCTGTTTATTGGTGAAATCAATTTCCCGCTGGATTTTTTCCTTGCGTTTTTCCAGATCTTTTTTGCTCTGCTGCGAAAATCCCGGCAGAGCAAGAAATAATAATATATATACCAGCCAATGCTTAATGCATCCTTTCATAGTTCTTTGGTATATTGAACGGGAACTCTTGCGGCTCTCCTGTTTCTACTTTAGCATATTCAATGGTAATTTCAAAAGTCTTCTCTGCTGTAATTTTTGTTTGTGAATGAAAAGGGAAAAGGCCGTCTGCTGTTACCCTGAAGTCTCCATAAGTTGTTTCCAGTGTCTTACTGATCTTTTGATCTTCCACCATCATTCTGGTGATGCGATAGCTATCCTTGTCAACGTAGCAATCTTGTATCACCGGTTTATTGGGATCTTTTTCTTCCAGTGACCGTTTCAACTTATGCTTGGTAAGTGAGCTCAATATATAATACTTGTCTTCTAGATAAACAGAGTTAAACTTATTCTCATTCTTTTTATACGCGAAGAAATTTCCACTTAACACAGCCTGCACAATTTCATAATTCACCTTCATGAGCAATAGCTTGTTGATGTATTCAAAAGTGCTTGTCTGATACTTTCCATGAATTCGATCGAGCACTCTGATGGAGTCGGAAGTGATCATCACACGCGCCACTTCAATTCCCAGTAATGGTGTAATGGATATCCAGATGATGCTGTCTCTTTTACTGCGCAAATGAATGGTGAAACTGGTTTCAGTACCTTCCGCAATAGTCGTTACTGATGCTTTTGCATTCATCCATTCCGGCTTGAAAGAACTGCTGTCAAGTCGATCCATCAATTCATCAATGGACCGCTCTTTCATTGGCTTGATTTCATTATTGGCAGCCGTTGATGTACTCTCAGCCTTCCTTGTACGGCAGGAAAAAAAAATCAATGCCATGATTAAAAACCCAAAGATGTTTTTAATTTTTCTCAAACGGAATTGATTACTCATACAACTTTCTGTCTGTTAATTTCCTATCAAGGAATTCGGAATAATCCCCTGTTGCCTTTGCCTTTTGCCATTGTTTAACGGCTTCGTCTGTCTGGCCCATTTTATATATAATATCGCCGTAGTGTTCCAGGATGGTTCCGTTACTTTCCGCACCATTGGCCAAGGCTTTCTCTATCCATTTTTTTGCTTCTGCGTAATCCCCTTTCTTATATAAAATCCATGCATAGGTGTCTTCATAGGAAGGTTGTCCTGGACTCAGCTCATTGGATTTTTTCGACATTTCATCAGCCTTGTCAAGTTGTTCATTTCGAACGGATAGATAGTAAGCATAATTATTTAAAATCGTTGGGTCTTTGGGATTTAATTTTAATGCTTTGTCAAAATAACTATCGGATGTTGTATAGTTTTTTTGTTTATTATATATATCGCCAAGGTTGCTGTAAAATTGTAATAACTGCGCATCATTATCAACAACAAGCTTGCTTCCACTCAACAAAACTTTAACGGCATCATCCAGTTTATTGTTTTGCGACTTTGCTATGCCGCTGAACAGATAAAATATACTCTGCTCGGGATAAAGTTCCAACGCTGCGTCTGCTTCTTTCTCCATGGGATTGTAATCACGCAATTCCGATTCAATGATAAGGAGCTGTGTCCATGCCTGCATGTTTTTTCCATCAATAGCCAAAGCCTCCCTGTATTGATCACGTGCTTCGGAATTCTTTTTTGCAAGTGTAAGAAAGTCGCCATATACGGCGTGTGCATTAGATTCAGTGGGATGATTCTCTGCCATTAACTTACTTAGCTCCAATGCCTGCTCAAGCATTTCAGGATGTTGTTGAACCAATGGAAGGTAAGAGGTTAATATCTGCAATTTAATGTCGCTATTCAACTTTGGAGATGTAAATGCTTTTTTTAACTCAATAAACGATTTGTCGTTGTCTCCTTTAGCGCGGTAATATTCAGCCATTGAAAGCGCGATGCGTGGGTTTTCCGGATCAACAACAGTAAGCCGTTGAATGGTTTCCATCGCTTTATCATTCATGTTATTGGCCAGGTACAAGTCTATCAACATGGCATAACCATCCGGATCATTGGGATTCTGGCTGATAAGTTTTTCAATCTCCGCTGCTGCTAAGTCAGTCTTGCCGAGCCTTAAATAAATTCGCTGTTTCTGCACAGTAAGCTCGCGGCTCACTCCAATTGTTTCTTCTAACTTGTCATACACTTTGATCGCTTCCAGTGGCTTCCCAGCATAGAGCAATGCTTCTGCCCACTGAAAAAGATAATCCGGTCTTTCAGGATGCTGCTTTGACAATTTTTCATAAATAGCAACCGCTTCTTTCGTATGGTTTGTCTTACTATAAATCTCAGCCAGTTGCAGCTGATACCATTCATTATCGGGATTTAATTCAACAGCATTTTTTGAAAAGTGTAATGCATCATTGATTTTATTTTTCTCAATATATATACCGGCCAACTCATACATAGCAGCATGGTTATTCGGATCGCTGCGCAACACTTGTGAAAAAAGCTCAATCGCTTTGTCATAATTCCCCAAAACTTTTTCCTTAACTGCATTGTAATAATTGTATTGAAGATTGACCTGTTTTTCATCCAGGCCTGCTTGTTCAGCTGCTTTCGTTGCCGGAGTTGAAGCAACCTTGCTCCCCGTTTTACATGACTGTGAAAGCAGTAGGGAAATAAAAATAATATAGTTAATAAACTTCATTGATAAATCCTTTGTAACCTAACGTCAAAAATAGCCGTTATTGTGATTGTAAATTAAGGGTGATTTATTAATATCCAACAACTCATGCACCGGCAGAATAGTCGCCAATACTCAAGTCGTCGGCCTTGCCTTTGTAATTAACAAAATTACCAATAAGTGAATTGGTGATTGTTGCATCACTAATTACATTGTTGGTTTGTATAATACTGTTGGTAACTACTGTTGATTTTATCACTGTTTTAGCTCCTACAGAAACGTGAGGGCCAACCACTGTGTTTTCAAGAATAACATCATCAGCAATAAAACAGGGATGAACAACAACACTGTTTTTTAATTGAGCCGATGGGGAAATGTGAGAAGCAGGATATTTAATTTCAAGCACTCTTTTATTGGTATAAACCGTTGCATCTTTATTTCCGCAATCAAGCCATTCATCCACCTTACCGGCCTTTAACCGAAGACCTTTGTTTTTCATGTTTTCCAAGGCATTGGTCAACTGATATTCGCCTTTGTCTTTAATATTATTATCAATCAGATATTGCAATTCCTTTTTGAGATTGTTACCATCATTCACATAATAAATACCAATGATGGCAAGGTCAGATATAAATTCTTTCGGCTTCTCCACAAAGTCGGTAATCACATCATCTTTTGTAACTTTAACAACGCCAAACTGACGCGGATCTTCAATCTGTTTTACCCAAATTACGCCATCACAATCTTCCGGCATGTGAAATTCAGCACGAAAGAGGGTGTCGGCGAAAGCAATAACCATTCGCCCGCTTAAAGAAGGTTCAGCACATAAAATGGCATGTGCCGTTCCAAGGGGCTCGTCCTGATAATAAATGGTTCCTTTTGCTCCTAAAGACTCTGCAATCTTTATTAAGTTCCGCTCTACTTCTTCTCCAAAATGACCAACTACATAGGCTATTTCTTCTACCTTATCATTGCACATTCTGATGATGTCTTCCATCAAATGCTGTACAATGGGCTTTCCTCCAACAGGAATAAGGGGTTTGGCAGTAGTGAGGGTGTGGGGCCGCATTCTTTTACCCATGCCGGCCATTGGAACAATAATCTTCATATTACCTTTTTTAAATGAAGTGGCAAAGGTATTCAACTAGTCTTAAGCAAGGAGTAAATACAGTATTAATATACACGGTATGTTGTTGAACAAAATCATTGAAAATCTGGCCTGTTAAAATGAAAAAAAGGTTATTTCCCTGTACTTCCAAACCCACCTGCGCCCCGCTTTGTTTCCATCAATTCCTCCGTCAATGCCCACTCAACATTTTCATGTTTTGCCACAATGAGTTGTGCAATTCTGTCACCATCTTTTATTTCGAAAGGAGTATCAGATAAATTCACCAATAACACCTTTATCTCCCCGCGGTAGTCAGCGTCAATCGTTCCGGGACTATTCAAAACGGTGATGCCATGTTTAAAAGCCAATCCACTCCTTGGGCGAATCTGGGCCTCAATGCCTTCAGGGATGGCTATGAATAATCCGGTTGGTATTAGGGAGCGTTGCAAAGGAAGAAGCACTATAGGCTCGTTAATGTTGGCACGCAGGTCCATCCCTGCAGAAGCGTTGGTTTCATAGGCCGGTAAAGGGTGTTTTGATTGATTGATGATGGAGATGGAAATACGCATTTGCTGTTTTGTTAAATCGTACTGCAAAGTTATGATTCACCGGACGGGTTTTTGAATATTAGTTAAGACTTTTAATCCACTTTCACCGGCTTATTTCCCGACCGTACTAGTTTATAAACAATGCCGATATAAATTAACAGCATTACCGCTTTTACCGTTTCAATGGCAATAAAGGAAGAAAATATATTGTGGATTTTCAAGCTTATTCCATACAATAAAAGGCTGGACGTGATTAACAATAAAAGTAAGTCTGTTCGATAAGGAATGGGGAATTTCTTTTGTCCTGTAACAAATGAAAGGATCATCATGGAAGCATAGCAGATCAGCGTTGCCCATGCTGCACCCATATACCCGAAAAGCGGAACCAACACCAGTAACAACACAATGGTGATTACTGCACCAACGATGGAAAACCATGCCCCATAATGTGTGTCGCCGGAAAGTTTATACCAGATGGAAAGATTTATATATATACCCAGACAAAGATTGGCGAACAACAATACGGGAACTACACCAACTCCTTCTCGGTAGGCTTCGCCAATAAAATGCATGAAAAAATCCAGGTAAAGCAATACGCCGACGAAAATAATACAACAAGCTGCAACAAAATAGTTCATCACCGCGGCATACAGTTGTCTGCTGTTCTCCTTGTGCTGTTGTGAAAAGAAAAACGGTTCAGCGGCATAACGATAGGTTTGAATGAACAGCGTCATGAAAATGGCAATCTTATAACAGGCACTGTAAATCCCTAATTGATGTAAGGCAATAGCCCTGTCGGGGATGAGGTATTTATAGATGGCGCGATCAAGTGTTTCATTGATCATTCCTGCGAAACCTGCAATCATCAGTGGCAATGCATATAAAATCATTTTTTTTACGAGCACCGCATCAAGCTTGGTCGTAAATGATTTGAATGATCCGGTAAAAAACAAAACTGTTGCAGCACTGGCGACAAGGTTTGCCACAAAAACATATCCGACGCCAAAATCGGGGTTGTACAAATGCATACCAAGCGAACTCCCTTTTTCATAAAGTGTTCTTGCAACAACAAGAAAGAATAAATTAAGCCCGATATTGATTAAAATGTTCAATGTTTTATAGAGTGCGAATTTCTTTGCCTTGTTTTGTTGCCGCAGTTGTGCAAATGAAATACTGGTAATTGCATCAAAAGCAAGGATCAGTGCAAAGCAGGTGATATATTCCGGATGGGTGGGGTAACCTAAAGCATTGGCGATGGAATGAGAACAAATAATCAGTATTGTTGATAAGACAAAAGAGCTAATGCATAACATGGAAAATGCATTCCTGTAAGCAACCGTTTTGTCGGGATTCTTTTCGCTGAAATGAAAATAAGCTGTCTCCATTCCATAGGTAAAAACAACAAGCAGGAAAGTGACATAGGCATAAAATTCTGAAATAACTCCATACGCTTCCGGCAAAAAGACCCTGGTGTAAATGGGAACCAATAAGTAATTTAGAAAACGGCCAACGATACTGCTAATTCCGTAAAGAGCAGTTTGTTTGGCAAGCGTTCGGATGGAAGACACTTTTTGTTTTTGGTTACGAGTATGCTATATATATTTATTCCGTACTCCTTATTTCAAATTGATGATACGCCCGCGGTTCAATGTTGCTAACCCTTACTGCTGATACCGCTGCTTCCTTTGGGCCGCTGTGACACCAAACGACAAGCTGCTGAACATTTTCATCGGGACCACATGCTTCTATATATACAGAACCATCTCTGCTGTTTCTAACAAATCCATTTAAACGAAGTTTAATTGCAACCTGTTGTGCATGCTTACGAAAAAACACTCCTTGTACTTTCCCTTCAACAGTAATCTGCACATATTGCATCGTTATCCAATCGTGTATAAATCATTTTCCGTTGAACACAGCTTTGCGCTTCTCTATAAATGCTTGCGTGCCTTCCTTAAAATCTGCGGTGTTGAAACATTCGCCAAATGAATCAACTTCTGTGTGATAACCATCTGTTGATTTTTCGTAATGTGCATTCACACTTTTAACAATAGCCGCTATTGCCATAGGGGCTTGCGCCATAATTTTATTAAGCACTTCCATACATTTATCCAATAACACTTCCGGTGTTGTAACATAGTTCACTAATCCAAGCGTAAATGCTTCATCAGCACCAATCATATCAGCTGTCATTAATAATTCCATTGCTTTTGCTTTGCCTATTAACTGCGGCAGCCGTTGCGTCCCGCCATATCCTGGTATCAATCCAAGTTTTACTTCCGGCTGTCCGAACTTTGCATTGTTTGATGCAATGCGCATGTGACAAGCCATTGCCAGTTCACATCCTCCACCAAGGGCAAAACCGTTGACGGCTGCAATAACAGGTTTTGAACAAGCCTCTACAGCATTAAAAACTTTGTGTCCGTCGGCCGACAACTTCTTTCCTTCTTCAATAGAAAAAGCGCTGAATTCTGAAATGTCTGCGCCTGCAATAAATGCTTTGTTGCCTGATCCTGTAATAATAATAGCATGTACATTGGAATCTTTTTCAGCAACAGCAACAGCCTTTCCAATCTCCTGAATGGTTTGATGGTTCAAAGCATTGAGTTTATCGGGACGGTTAACGGTGATGATGCAAACCTTGTCTTTGTTTTCCGTTAATATATTATTGTAGAACATTTATTCGTGATTTTAATATTCTGACTCGATTAATATTTTGTTTTCACATCAGCATTGTGACCTCACCCCTGCCCTCTCCAAGGGAGAGGGAGTAGACTATTCTTCATTTTTCAAATTCTCAAATTGTCGAATTTTCAAATTAAAACTTCCGGTGCTCCTTCACAAATCCTGATATATATTCCACAATCTGTCCAGTTTCAGTTCCGGGCGGGAATAATTTTCCGCAGCCCATGTCCTGAAGTTTTTTCATGTCCTCATCAGGAATGATACCGCCGCCTGTGAGCAGTACATCGTTCATTTGTTTTTCTTTCATTAGATTTAATATTCGAGGAAAAACCGTCATATGTGCGCCTGAAAGGATGCTCACACCAATAGCATCCACGTCTTCCTGCATAGCTGCATTCACTACCATTTCAGGTGTTTGACGAAGTCCTGTATAGATGACTTCCATCCCCGCATCACGCAGAAAGGAAGCAATGACTTTAGCGCCCCGGTCGTGGCCATCGAGTCCTACTTTTGCTATTAATACCCTGATTGGTCGGTTCATGTTTATCTAAAGCCCGACAAATTTAATTTTTTATGGGTAATCTTTTTGATAATTAGCAATATTCTTCGAAAACCGATGGCCGTTCTTCCTGCCACAGACATCAAAAAAGCAGGGCAAGAAATAAAATTGTTCTTGCTATTGAAAAAATAAAATGGATTACTAAATATTCAATACTTAATTACAGCTTTCTTGTTGGAATTATTGTCAAGGGTGCAATTTTTACCTTGAAACAATCAATTTCCCAACCCTTAATCTTCCATCTTCAGCAGTTGCCCTTACGATGTATATTCCATCATCCCATTCCGATACATCAACTGTTGTACTTTCAAAATCTTCCAACAACAACCTTCCTTCAATTGAAAATACGCTTATTTTTTCATCCCTCTTAATGTTTATTGTTACTTTTTCTCTTGCCGGATTAGGAGATAAAATAAGTGGTTCTTCTTGCCTGCTGTTTTCAATAATTCCGGTACTGCAAAGGCCATGGACTACGCTCACATCATCAATGTAATAATAAGCCCAGGATGCCGGTTGATTGGGATGAACCAAAGAGACCGTTGTGTTGCTATCATTGTAGAAATTACCAATAGTTAAATATTTTTCACCGCCGTTGGCAATATATACTCCACTAACTAATTTCCAATTAGAAGTGTCAGATATTACACCGGAATTGTTTTCTACTTGTGGTTGTACTAAAATTGGTTGATAGGAAGGGCTATTATAATAGACAGGATTGTTGGAAATGTAAGCCCCTATTCTATTGATACCGTATTGCATGATATCAGCTAATGAAACATAAAATGAAACGCAATATTGCTCCCCGGCAATCATTGTGTCGGTCAATTCAACTTCGAGATACTCACGATAATTGTATTGCTGCCCAAGATATACTGTTATACCTGCATAAGCATTGCCACTTTTTGCGTACTGAAACCCAAACATATTTGATGGAACAGAAACATAATTCCAAGCTGTGCATGAATTAAAATAATCTGTGCTGCTTCCATAAGTATTGGGTTGAAACCATGCAGTAGCACTATCAATTTGGGAAATAGTTAATGGGCAATTACTATAGTTTTCAAAGCTGCTATTTGGCACTAGATTAGATTGTGCAACAGCATGGCAAAATATTGCTATGTTGAAAATATATATATTAAATAAAATTTGCTTCATTATTAATGTAATGAATGGGCCGATATACCTTACGATATACCGGCCCATTATGTTTTACTTTTTATAAATAAACGCATTAGTATTTATTTCTTTGCCTGATGCATACTTTGTTGTTAAAAAATAAATTCCTTCTGTTGTAATTTTATTA
>JANOXC010000062.1:0-7882 GCA_031418215.1 Bacteroidota bacterium | reverse complement strand
ATGGGGTAGCCATTAGAATGGCTGTTTTATACCTTTTGGCACAAACCAGGGGATTTGAACAATAGAGGTGTTGAAAACGTTATGTAAATGTACTTGCATCGCGATTTTAATACCTTACATTTGTTAAAATTTACGTCCTATGCATTTCACAATAGACAAGCAAGAGAAGTATGTAGTTGTCAGGCTACACGAGCAAAAACTTAACACACTTATTGCTGCGGAATTGAAGTCGGAGTTGCTACTTTTAAATACGCAGGGCTTCAATAATATTATCCTTGATCTCACTGAATCTTTATATTGTGATTCATCAGGTTTAAGCGCTATTTTAGTCGGTAACCGACTTTGTAGAAATTCAGGTGGGGCTTTTGTCATCACTGGACTTAGCGAAGCCGTTTTTAAGCTAGTACAAATTTCTCAGCTTGACCAGGTTTTGAGTATTACGCCAACATTAGGAGAGGCTATTGATTTTGTTTTAGTTGATGAGATTGAGCGCAATATCAAAAATGATTAATACCTTTGCTTTTTGCGTTAATTCACGCTGAATGAGGAAAGTTGTACAAGCGTTTTTATTGGGAGTATTAACTGTATGCGCAATTCCGGCTATTGCACAGGAAAGTCATGGAATGTTATCAGTTTCTTCTGCGCTTTCTACGCAATATGACAATAATAAGCAACAGATTATAAATGCTAAATTTGAAGTGGGACAAAACTCACCCAACCCATTTTCCGACTATACACAAATCGAATTTGGAAGTGCTTCACAAGGTTTTGTAGAATTCAAAATAGTAAACTTACTTGGGAAAGAAGTTTTTCATAGGGTTATTGAAACAGAAATAGGCAGAAATACAATAAGATTTGAAGCCGAAGACTTTCTGCCGGGAGTATATATTTATTCATTGTCTAATGGCAGTCAAACGCTCACCCGGCGAATGGTAATTTCAAAGAAGTAAATGGGGTTTGAAGTAACGATTTTAGGGAGCAGTTCAGCGACTCCGATTTACAACCGCCATCCAACATCACAGTTATTATATATTAGAGAACGACATTTTTTAATCGATTGTGGCGAAGGTACTTTGATGCAATTGTTGCGATATAAAATTAAGTACCATAAGATCAGCCATATTTTTATCAGCCATTTGCATGGCGATCATTATTTGGGATTAATGGGTTTGCTTTCCACTTTTAATTTACAAGGCCGAACTGGTTCATTGCATTTATATGGTCAACAGGAGTTAATGGATGTGTTGGAAATTCAATTACGCATTTCAAATACACAATTGCGTTATCACCTTATATTTCATCCGGTTCGACACTATACAGCTGAGGTGATATTAGAAAATGAAGATTTGATGGTACGATCAATAGTGCTTAACCACCGCGTACCTTGTACAGGTTTTTTATTCTTCGAAAAAAGCAAACCGCGTAAATTGATTGTTACTAAATTGCAACAATATAATATCCCATTCGCTTTTTATGCTCGAATTAAAAATGGAGAAGATTACGAAGATGACTACGGTAAAAAAATTTCTAATAAAGAGTTGACCGAAGACCCACCTGTTCCTCGTTCATATGCTTATTGTTCTGACACCATTTATGATGAAAATATCGTCAATGATATTTCCGGTGTCGATCTTTTGTACCATGAATCTACCTTTCTGCACGAAAGCAGTGAACGCGCCAGGCAAACTTATCATACAACCAGTTTACAAGCTGCTACAATAGCGCAGATGGCCGGAGTGCAAAAATTAGTGCTGGGTCATTTTTCAGGGCGCTATAAGGACCTTACCCCATTGCTCATGGAAGCCAAAACAGTTTTTGAAAACTCAGAGCTGGCTATAGAGGGACGTAAATTTAAAGTTGATTGATATAAATCAAAAGTTAAAATCTTCTGCTTCTCCTGAAATTAACCTGCCCTTTAATATTTGTTTTCGTGCAACTTCACAAATCTGGAAAGCGCTTTCTGCACGTTTTTTATCCAATTCTGATTGCGAAAAATTGATGCTGTTCTCTCTTCTGAAATGATATTCCTGAAAAACAACAGGCAGCATATTGGATATTTGTTTCAATTCATAGTTCCTTGCTGATTCTATGATCGCTTCGCGCCAATCTTCGCTCGCGGCTAAGGAAATTTCTTCGCAGGCATTTCGTAGTGTATTGATCGCATCTTCAACATCAATATTTGCGTCTAATCTGTTATTGAAACCTTCCACTGCTTTGCAATATTTCAGTAGGCTTTTGTTTTCAAATTCTTTGATAAATTCCTCTAGCGTGATGGAATCAAAAGCATTGATAAATGGACGATCATCCAGTTTGCGACTTAAATTTTGTTGCTTTATTTCTTCAGCTTGCCTTTTTCTTGCAATGCTTCTGTATTGCTGTTCTTTTTCACCACGGTAATCGGGAAGACTCATCAAAACATCAGTTCCCATATGATAATCATAAAAGCTATACCAGGAGGGGATCCGTGTAGCCATCATATTTCTTTCCTCTTCACTAGCTTGTTGATCATGCAAATGATCCGCTTTGAATGCATCATAATCCTGCCAGCTGTTAAGCCAGAATAAATCACCAACAAAGGCTGATTGCAAATATTTAATATATAAATCCATTTCAGCCCTGCTAATTGGCGTAATGTATGGACAGTGTTGAATATTTGCTGATAAAAGTAAAAATTGATTCGTGTGTTCAATTCCTTTTAACTTAATTTGCTCAGCCCTCCATTGGCATTGTAGGTTAAACAGTTTCTTTTGCTGTATTGTCCACAACGCATCTTCAGCCAAGACCTTAAATTTTAAATCTTCATTTTCTTTATTGTTTATGATGTTTGGGCCTTGCATAATATATAAGGCTTTTTTACGGGCATAGTTTCGGATAAAACCTTCAACAGATTGTTCGTTAAAGGATGAAAAATAATGCTGAATGGCAGGATTACTTTTTAATTCTTCCTCAGTTTGTTGACGTATTAATTCTGCTTTGATTTCTTCGTCAAATTTCTCCTGTACGTGTTGCGGTAATTGCTGGACCTGATACTTCATAGCTAAATTTAATTGAATCATTTAACGTATGCAGCAGCCTAAATGGTTTTACATTTTTCGTGATAATATTACAAAAAGAAGACTTTTTCACCTCTTAAAGGGCGAAATCTTACAAGAATGCGAAATCGCAAAAATGAAAACGGCTATAAATGCTGATAATCAGGAATTTTATGGGAATCAGTTGAAAACATAAAGATTACTCCCTGTCAGCCTTAACACCTTTTAATTCCGGGATCTCTTTCAAAAGAGACTGCTCAATACCGGCTTTTAAGGTCATCATACTCATAGCGCAGGAACTGCAAGCCCCCTCTAAACGCAAATGCACGATCATGTCATCTGTCACCTTTAGAAAAGTCACATCCCCATTATCGGTTTGCAGATAGGGTCGAAGTTGAGCTAGTGTCAACTCAATACGTGCAATTAAATCGGAGTGTAAAAGTAGTTCAGCTTGCATGAATCTATATATATTAATAACCAATTGCCTCAACCGGCTTGGTAGGAGCGGCGTTGGCATTCCTGATAGCAATTTGTTGAGCTACGCAACCAGCAAGATGAAGGAAAGCAACTCCTGCCGGAGAGGATTCTTCCAATACTGTTGGTTTACCACTATCGCCACCTTCACAAATACTTTGCACAAGTGGAATCTGGCCTAGAAAAGGGATATTCATTGAAGCAGCAAGTTTTTTACATCCATCTTTTCCGAATATATAATATTTGTTATCCGGTAATTCAGCAGGGGTGAAGTAAGCCATATTTTCAACGAGACCCAAAACGGGAACTTTTATGGCATCCATTTTAAACATTGCAATTCCTTTTCGCGCATCGGCCAATGCTACTTCTTGAGGGGTAGAAACAATAACAACACCTGTTACAGGCACTGTAGAAACAAGCGTGAGATGTATATCTCCGGTACCCGGTGGCAAATCAATAAACAAATAATCTAACTTTCCCCATTGTGCATCATCAAACAATTGTTTTAAAGCCTTGCTAGCCATTGGACCTCTCCATACAATTGCTTGCGACGGATCTACAAGGAATCCAATAGATAAAAGTTTTACTCCGTATTTTTCAATCGGCAACATTAATTGCTTACCGGCTTCTTCTGTTACAAATAATTTTTCATTTTCAACACCAAACATAATTGGTTGGCTGGGTCCATATACATCTGCATCAATCAAACCAACTTTGGCACCGGTCATTGCCATGGCAACGGCAAGATTTGCTGCTACTGTTGATTTCCCAACACCACCTTTTCCTGACGCTACTGCTATAATGTTTTTTACACCTGGTAAAATGTTTCGTTCAGTGGCACGATGCGAAGAAACATTCGCAGTCATTTGAACATCAACTAAGGCGTCTTTATCTACAAAATGTATTATAGCGTTAATACAGGCATTTCTGATTAGTTCTTTTAATGGACAGGCAGGAGTTGTTAAAATAACAGTAAAGGAAATATTTTTTCCTTCTATTTTAACATCCTTAATCATATTCAATGTTACCAGGTCTTTTTTTAGATCCGGTTCTTCAACATTTCCTAAAGCTTCAAGTACTTGTGATTCAGTAATCATACTATTTTTTGTGAGAGACAAAGGTAAGGAATCTCAAGCTCTCAACATAAAATATAAGGTAAAAGGATTACCTAAATCCACCATTTTTCCAAGCTTGCAACGCTGAAAAATCGAATTAGAGAAAAAAGTTCAGCCATTTAAAATAAAATCCTTACTTAAGCCTGAAAGATACAACATATCAGCCATTTCCAATTCATCAGTAGTTTCCCTGCTTCTTGTTTCTATCATATCATGATCAGTATCATTGCCGTGTTTATATATAAAATACCTGGCAATACTTCTTAGGTAATATGGATTACCTTCATTCCAGGCAAATTGACGCACAATTTGTAAGAGGATGCGGTCAGGCTCCCGGTAATTTGTAATTAACCATTTAATAACAATATAATTTTGATAAGAATAAATGGCATCGCTGGAGGTCAGAAACCTAATCAGTGATCGGTTAATGTTTATTCTTTGGGTAGAATAATGTTGTAATAAAGCAATGGTGAATTCCGGATTGTTTTTCAATCTCCTGCTACATTCATTAATAAAAAACCTTTGTTCAAAGCGATAATAAAGGTTCATTACATTGTTATACTTTTGCTTGAAATCATTCCGCCATCCATATTTTTTATGCTCCATCGGATGCTCATTTCTGTCAACCGATTTCTCATTTACAATCTTGGTTTTATTGTTGTTTAAGTATAAGCCTCTGTCATAAAGTATTCTGGAAAGATTGGTAAGCATTTCCTTACAAGAGGACTTTGATTTACACCAAATTTCTAGATTGTCTGATTCGCGCAAATAAATACTGTCACCAAATGTGGCGAAATATCGATCGACAGGCTTTAAATAAAATTCAGCCAGTAAATCAGTAGCAAAATATACCTGAGGCACACCTTTATGTCCTAAAGGTGACCATTTCCGCAGGCATTTCTCAAGCTTTTGCACGGCAGTTATTGGAGCCCCCGCCTCTTGCAATTCATTACACAGTGTTCTGATGTCGATATTGGGACCAAATGCGCTGATATCACTGTTTAAAATTGAACTATATCCTTTATCAAACAAAGGCTTTCTTTTTTCCATCAGATCTCCTCTGATTTGTTTCTTCATCCAGGTATTATCAATGGGATAATTCTTCAGGACTTCCAGTGAATCAACCGGACTGCTTCTTGCAATCTTATTAAATATAGCAGGGAAACAATCAATAATCAATAGTGTATAGAGTAGTTGATCTTTTACTGTTATATAACTAAAGTGCCTGATTAAACCACGTGGTTTTGGAATATCAATGATGTACGCACTTGATGGAACATAATTGTCTGATGTCACTTCATTATATATATCCATCAAAAACATATCATCATTAAGATTTAAAGTCGCATTTTCAAAAGGATAGGAAATCTGAATAAGATTCTTTTCTTTGAATTGCCTGATAATGGAACAAGCCAATTTTATTTTTTCCAATGGTTGCATCAGCCTGTTTTATTGATGGTTTTATTAATACCGAATATTTTGGAGTCTATTGAAAATTTCCCTGGCCCAATCATAAAAAGAAATAAGCATACAAACCACAATTCAATTGCATGCGAAGCAGTTTCAATGCTGTCGCCACTCGTTTTATGCTTAACAAAAGCTACTGTCATTTGTATGATCATCATGAATGTTGCAGGGCGGAAAAACAACCCGCTAAGCATCAAAAAGCCACCTCCGAATTCTGCGAAAGCAGCAATAAATCCCCACCACTGAGGATAAAAGTAAATTCCCATATTGGCCACCGTTTGCCCAAGCCTCATCCACGTAGCCGGTCCTCCGGAGATTTTACTAAAACCATGAACCATAAACATGGCTCCGATTCCAAGCCGAAGAATTAATACTAATAAATCCATATTCAAAAAAGGATTTAACCTGAATTGAGCACTTGCCTTTTTTGAAATGATGAAGAATGATAATAAAATCAAAATAAATATATAGATATAACCACCTTCAATGAAACGTAATAATCGTTTTTTCCAAATGGCGGAGCTTGTATCAACGTGATTTATTATTTTATATAAATAAAAATGTTCAATGCCGATAGCAAGCTGCATGGAATAATCCAATGAAGCGGCACCAATGGTAAAAGTCTCACCTGATTTAACTTGTTTTCTGAACCAATGAAGCCTTTCTGCAGCGGTTGCATTATCGCTTGGGGATTGAGAACTTAACATAGGGTACTGTGCAGTACTATGACAGGAAACACAACTTGAACTAGGATTATCAACCGGACCATTTAATCTGCCGGCCCATCCAAATTTAAATTTATGACGAACAACGGGATTGACAAAAGATTCATTTAGCTTTTTTCCATTGGCTACATTATCAGGAGTGATACCAACATCATTTCCCCACATTGCACCGGCTGGAACCATCCTTAGCCATGGATTAGGAGAGGGAGAATTTCCATCGTAAATAAGCGTGCCGAATACCCAACCTGTTTCGTTATTTGCCCGTGGGTCTCTCACTGCAATATCAAATTGCAATAAACGCATTTGTTTGATTGCCTTCTTATTCTTTTCATTTACACTTACATGAATATTTGCATTACAAACCGGAGCAAATTTTAAATAAGGAGCAGTAATGGTATCAGTTTCTGTAAACAGTAGCTTTCCGCAAACTGTTCCAATGGGAAACCTCGCCTTTCCGGGATCAGGATTGTTGGGATCTTTCCATACTTGACCTATTGTATAGCCACCAGCGGAATTATAAAATCCTATTGCCCAATTCTGCTTGAAGTCATATTGCAGTGGGGAAAGTTCATTGGGTTTTGAATCTCTTTCTCGAGTTAAACCGTTGATAAACTCCCTGCTGATAAGGCCGTCTTTGGGATCATTCCAATGCATCCATGGCACGTGATACCATTTTCTAACCTTATTATTTTGAACAACCCAATCGCATTCTGCATTACCAGCTAATATATATTCATAAACAGTTAAAACATATTTTAATGGTTCTTTTTTATAATCAATTTTCATCCAAGGTTGTTCCTTTTCTAATATTAATGAAGAAGGAAAATCCTGACTGAGTTGAAATACTTTACCTTTATAACCTACAGGAGGGAGCTCGCCTGCATCGGGAAATTTCTGACCGACAGCTGCAGCTACTTTTAAAACAAAAGCAATAGAAATTAAAAAGCGTAATAAAGGCATATTGATAATCTTAGCACGAGGTTTACGAAAGGAAAACATGAATGTTTCAGTTCCAATGCACTGTTAAAACAGAAGTATTTAAAGAATGAGATTTAGAATACAAAACAAA
>JANOXC010000061.1:0-11585 GCA_031418215.1 Bacteroidota bacterium | reverse complement strand
CTGAATACGAAGCACATTCGCCACATCGCACCATTCTAAGGCCTTATGCAAATTGGTTTCAACCTTTACACCCATTGAAGTAATAAATCTGGGTATGAGTGTTGTTGGACCACAAACCTTGACTTCTGCACCTAATAATTTCAGACAAATAATATTGGAAAGCGCTACTCTTGAATGTAAAATATCACCTATGATTACCACCTTCACACCAGCTACTTTTCCCATTTTTTCACGAATAGAATAAGCGTCAAGCAAAGCCTGAGTCGGGTGCTCATGAGTGCCGTCACCGGCATTAATAATAGTTGCATCAATATTTTTAGAGAGAAATACTGCTGATCCAGGTTTGGGATGGCGCATCACTACCATATCAACCTTCATTGCCAAAATATTGTTGACTGTATCCAAAAGTGTTTCCCCTTTACTTACTGAGGAGGAGGATGCTGTAAAATTTAAAATATCAGCTGAAAGGCGTTTTTCTGCTAATTCAAAGGAAAGTCTGGTACGGGTTGAGTTTTCAAAAAAAAGGTTGACAATCGTAATATCACGCAATGAGGGTACTTTTTTTATTGGCCTGTTAATGACGTCCTTGAAATTATCAGCCGTATTAAAAATGAGATTTACATCGGCCACAGAAAGACCTTTGATTCCCAATAAATGTTTTACACTCAGTTTTGGGTTCATGTGTGATGTTCATGCTGTAACCAGATTCCGTCTTCACCTTCTGCCTCCTTCCAACTCACCTTTACTTTGTCGGAGGAAATTGTATCGATTGAAATGCCAATATAGTCAGGCTCAATAGGCAAATGCCGGCTGAATTTTCGATTCACAAGGGTTAATAATTCTACTTTTTCAGGTCTGCCAAATGCCAGTAAAGCATCGAGTCCGGCTCGAATTGTACGTCCGGTATACAACACGTCATCAACCAGAATTACCTTCTTTCCTTCTATTACAAAATCAATATTTGTAGCGCTTGGAACAATCATTTCCCGCCTACGAAAGTCATCACGGAAAAAGCTAATGTCCAGTTCTCCATGTTGGATTTGCTTATTATCAAGGATTATGGATAAGCGATTGAAAATTCTCCTTGATAAATTAATTCCTCTAGGCTGAATACCAATAATAACACTGTAAGAAAAATCATCGTGATTTTCGATCAACTGATAACATAACCGCTCAATTGTAATGTTAAAATGTTTCTGATCGAAAATAAGTTTTGAAGGAGCGGTCATTCAAAGCGCAAATATATATCATTATTTACTGAAAGCATAAATGGCTTTAGTAAAGAAAAACAAAGTTGAAGAAAAAAGCGCTTTTTACTGGGATGGTTGCTGTTTTACCCATGCATCTTTAAGCGTTACGGTACGATTAAAAATCAAACCCCCGCTTTTGCTATCCTTATCAACACAGAAATATCCTTTCCTGACAAACTGAAAATGTTGTCCCGGTGATGCCAAACTCAAGGATGGTTCAACAAATGCTTCCTTGATCACCTGTAAACTATTTGGGTTAATAAAATTTTTGAAATCTCCTTCCTCTGCCAAAGGATCTTCTACTGTAAACAATCGCTCATACATCCTGACTTCTGATTTAACGGCATGCTTTACACTAACCCAATGGATTACGCCCTTAACCGCTAAACCGGAGGTATCACTCCCACTCTTACTCTCCGGAAAATAAGTGCAATGTAAAACGGATATGTTGCCGTTATTATCTTTTTCCATTTTATCACATCGAATAATATAGGCATGCCTTAACCGGACCATGGCGCCGGGTGAGAGGCGGAACCATTTCTTTTGAGGAACTTCCATGAAATCTACTCTTTCTATGAATAATTCACGGCTGAAAGGAATGAGACGATTCCCGCTGTTTTCATCTTCTGAATTGTTTTCACTCACCAACTCCTCCGTTTTTCCTTCTTCATAGTTATTGATGATGACTTTAATTGGATCTGTAACAGCCATCACACGCATAGCAATTCTATTCAAATGTTCACGAACACAGAATTCAAGCAAACCTAAATCAATTAAATTATCACGTTTTTGAACACCTATTTTATCACAAAACAAACGAATGCTTTCTGCTGTGTAACCTCTCCGTCGCATACCACTCAGCGTTGGCATCCGAGGGTCGTCCCAACCATCCACTAGTTTTTCATTTACCAATTGCAAGAGCTTGCGTTTACTCATCACCGTATAATTCAGGTTTAAGCGTGCAAACTCATACTGATGGGAAGGAAATATTTTCAGCTTATCAATAAACCATTCATATAATTCACGATGTGGCACAAACTCCAAAGTACAAACAGAATGGGTGATTTTTTCAAGGCTGTCACTCTGACCATGCGCAAAATCGTACATCGGGTAAACACACCATTTATCTCCTGTTCGATGATGACTGGCATGTTTAATCCTGTAAATAACCGGATCACGCATCAGCATATTGATGTGCTTCATGTCAATTTTTGCACGCAAAACTTTCGCTCCATCGGGAAATTCACCATTTCGCATGCGCTCGAATAAATCAATATTTTCTTTTACACTGCGACTGCGATAAGGGCTATTTGTTCCGGGTTCAGTTGGTGTACCTTTCATTGAGGCCATTTCCACGGAAGTTGAATCATCTACATATGCCAGATCCTTTTCAATTAAATCACAGGCAAACTGAAACAATTCATCAAAATAATCTGAAGCATAAAGTTCATTTTCCCAATTAAAACCCAGCCATTTAATGTCTTCTTTGATACTCTCCACATATTCCGTTTCTTCGGTTACAGGATTGGTATCATCAAATCGAAGATTGGTTTTACCACCGTATTTCATCGCCAGTCCGAAATTGAGGCAAATACTTTTAGCATGACCAATGTGAAGATATCCGTTGGGTTCAGGAGGGAAACGAGTATGCACACGTCCATCATTGACATGTTTTTTAATGTCATTTTCAACTATTTCCTCAATAAAATTGAGGCTTTTTACTAATTCAGTCATAAAATTTAAAATTCGGTCAAATTTAGCAAATTGGAACAATTAAAAATGAGTGCTTCATCATACCTTACTATTCTCGAAATCATTGTTGATCTCGAATTTTATTGAATAATAATTAGGTTTGCAGCACAAATAAAGCAAATGAGAAAAGTTTCTATTCTTACATTCATTCTATTTTTGGTTGGTTTCATGCTTAATTCCTGCAACACCGCCAACAATGAAAAAGATTGCGCTAAACCACTTAATCCTAATGGTGACAGTGAATTGGCGTTATTAATGCGCGATATGGCCAAACACTTGGAGACAGAAAGTGTACGATTAAAAAATGGAGAAATACAGGGTGATTACCCATTTTCTTTTGAAAAAATAAGGAATGCCAAGCCATCTGATCCCAAAAGTATTAGTGGCAATTTTGATGAATTCGCAATGATGTATTTGGCTGCTTTGAAAGATTATCATAAAAGTAATGCAGGGCGAAGTGCAATTACCACTTATAACAACCTTGTTAAATCATGTGTTAATTGCCATCAAAATGAATGTCCGGGACCAATAAAAAAGATTGAAAAAAACTATATTAATTAATTAGAACTTTTCTTTTTAATTAAGCAGCTAATTTCAAAAACAACTACTTAGATATTTTTCCTTTTTCAGATCGATCAGGATCAAATTCCAATACAATTGAATTCATGCAGAATCGCTTAAAAGTTGGGGGTGGTCCATCGTCAAACAGATGACCTAAATGTGCCCCGCAACGTTTGCACAATACCTCTGTCCTGCGCATCCCATAAGAATTATCAGGTTTGTATAAAACACTTCTTTCACTTGAAGTTTCAAAAAAACTAGGCCAACCGCAAGAGCTGGCAAACTTTCCATCTGAGCGAAAAAGTTTATTGCCACATGGAGCACAGTAATAAGTTCCTAAACCGGTAAAATCCCAGTATTTACCTGTAAATGCCCTTTCAGTTCCCTTATTGCGTGCTACTTCGTAAACACTGTCAGGCAAAACCTTTTTCCACTCATCATCTGACAAATTCAGAATTGTTGTATCCGTCCTGGAATAATATGGATTACCTGAATTTTGATGAGCCTCATCCATTGGTGAAGAATTTAATCGGCAACCATTAAGAAACATTACAAAACAAAAAATGTTAACGATGGCGTTTGTTTGATATTTAGTATTTAGCGACATGCTGCTGCAATTAGCACGATTACTGTTTTATGGCATTCATCATTTCATCACTCATTGGTTCCGTTTTAGAGCGATAACGATGAATAAGTTTTCCGTTTTCGTCAAATAAAAATTTCTCAAAATTCCATTTTATCGGACCGGTAAAATCGGAATTAGGTTGCTCAATCAGCCAACTGAAAAATGCATCCATATCATCTCCTTTCACAGATACTTTTGCTGACAATGGAAAAGTTACATCGTAGTTTTTAGTACAAAACTCCTTTATTTCTTTATTGGATCCGGGCTCTTGTCCTCCAAAATTGTTGGCCGGAAAACCAATGATTACCAATTTATCAGCAAATTTTGTTTGCAATTCCTGAAGCCCTTTATATTGCCTTGTATTTCCGCATTCAGAAGCTGTATTAACTATTAATACTTTTTTCCCTTTAAATCCTTTGAGGTCAATTATTTTTCCATCAATTCCTTTTACTTTAAAATCATAAAGTGATGAAGGCGCAGCGATGGCGAACAGAACAGATAATATTAACAATTTCATAATTTAATTAATTAATAAATAATTGATTTCTATTTTCATTTAATGCTTGCAAAAATAAAGCTTTCAAAGGTTAGGGTAATAATAATGTTAAATAAAATCATCTAAATTGCTAAAACTTTAAAATCGATCAAAGCGAAATTTCTCTTAACTAAGAAGCCATTGATCGTGATCGGCTAAATCCGCTGATGAGAATCGCTTACGAAGCATCTTTTTTCTTATTCCAAAATAAATAAACATAGATGGGCCAATTAACATGTATAACATTCCGATGTTTGGCGTATATTGAATTGGTATAATATAGGCGGTGAGTATTGTTGTAAGACCGATAATGACCATAATCAACTGTTTATATAGTTCAGATTTTTTATAAAACTGCTCAACGGTTGTCAATTGAATTTCATTCCGATGTGACCATGCGTTAATATATAATAGCAGCAGCACGAAATAAACAAGGCTGAAGCCTAATCCATAAATAATCATTAGTAGTTTCACTTGCTCGAAACTTGAAATTTTTTCTATTAGCTTTCCATTTTCGAAGACATGGTTTCCCTCCAGAAACAATGAAAAAAGAAATTTCAATGGATAAACATAACACAACACCACAAATAATAAAATTGTATTCAATAGTATTGTCATCGTATCTTTTAGAAAAAACATCCTGAAGAAAATGTATTACTCATGCCAAATTAAAACTATCAAGCCGAAACAAACAGCAAATCCTGATATCCCCCGCATACCGGATATTAATTCTTCAAATGTTTTAGGCACTTCAAGTGATATGACCAGTAAAGTTATTGCGAATGCAAAAACAGCATCGCTAAATGCTTCAATACGCAATATCTCCTGTCCCCTCCATTTAATTTTGCGTCTTTGTTTGGCTGGTTGACTACCTGCTTGTCTGATCATACCTGTTATAATAAACTCAGGATAAAAATAACAGTATCTTTTTAAGAAACAAAACTTAAGCTGATAACTTGTTAGAATAAGGCTTCAATATATATATATATATCAACCTTTCAATATCCGTAGAAGTGTCAAATAATTATAGCTTTTAAAGAAAGAATATTGTTTTTTTATATCTTCCACCCCTTAAATAGTTATTGTTTCAACCGTAATTTCAATTTTTAAACAAATCAAGTATGGAGCCAAAGACTGCCTTTAAGCCTTATATCTCGGCCACTGACAATGTTAAAGAGTTTACCTTAAAAGCCATTGCTTTAGGTGCTGTTTTCGGAATTATTTTTGGGGCATCAACAGTGTATCTGGCATTAAAAGCCGGACTTACCGTTTCTGCTTCAATTCCAATCGCCGTAATTGCTATTTCATTGGGTAGAAAGTTTTTTAAGACAACTATCCTTGAGAATAATATTATTCAGACCACGGGTTCTGCCGGTGAAAGTATTGCATCAGGAGTTGTTTTCACCCTTCCGGCCTTCTTATTTCTCTCGGCAAATGAAGCGGGTGTAAGTGTTGGTTATGAATATTTCTCTTATTGGACCATATTAACATTGGCCATTTTTGGTGGTATGTTGGGAACATTGATGATGATACCATTGCGCAGGTCCTTGATTGTAAAAGAGCATGATAATTTACCATACCCTGAAGGAACGGCCTGTGCTCAGGTATTGATTGCTGGAGAAAAGGGAGGTGACTTCGCCAAGACGGCCTATATGGGACTTGGATTTTCCATTATTTATGCTTTGCTGCAAAAAGTATTTCATGTTATTGCTGAAGTCCCGGCATTTGTCACCAAACAAACGAATCACTATTTTCCTTCTGCCACCATTAACGGTGAAATCACCCCTGAATATATGGGTGTAGGATATATTATCGGACCAAAGATTTCAGGCGTATTAGTAGCTGGTGGTGTACTTGCATGGCTCTGTTTGATCCCTTTGCTTGCAGCTTTGGTTCCTCCTGATGTGATTGCTATGCAGATGATTAAATTGGGATATATGAAAGACCTTATGACGGCAGGTGGCACTGCAGGATGGGACCCTTCTACCCATTTATTTGCTGATACGGCGGGCGCTGTTTATAGAGCATATGTGAGACAAATTGGTGCTGGTGCCGTTGCTGCCGGGGGATTTATAACATTGATTAAAACAATACCAACTATTGTTTCGTCATTCCGTGAAAGTATTACTTCGATGAAGGAAAAAGGAAGTGCAGCAGTAATCCGTACAGAAGATGATCTTTCGTTTAAAACTGTAATTATCGGTAGCATTGCATTAATTCTTTTAATGGCTTTATTACCGCAAATTCCGGGCGATAGCATTCTCAATAAATTGCTGATTGGATTATTGGTCGTTGTATTTGGTTTTTTCTTTGTGACAGTTGCAAGCCGGATTGTTGGCATCATTGGTTCTAGTAACAGTCCTATCTCAGGAATGACTATAGCAACAATTATGGGTACGGCATTGGTTTTTATTGCCATTGGTTGGACAGGAAAAGCATATGAACCGATGGCCCTTGTAGTGGGTGGATTAATTTGTATTTCTGCAGCGAATGCCGGTGCAACATCACAAGATTTAAAGACTGGCTACATCATTGGGGCCACCCCCCGCTATCAACAGCTGGCATTATTTATTGGTGCAATCGTATCTTCCTTTGTCATTGGTTATACAGTAAAGTTTTTAGATACTCCCACTCCTGAATTATTGGCGAAAGGAATCCATCACGCTATTGGAGAAAAGTTTAACGCTCCTCAAGCTACATTGATGGCAACTTTAATACGCGGCTTGCTTTCCTTCAATCTTGATTGGGTGTATGTACTTGCTGGTGTTTTCCTAGCAGTTACAGTTGAACTTTGTGGGGTTAAATCACTCTCCTTTGCCGTTGGAGCCTACCTCCCATTGGCAACAACGCTTCCAATTTTTGCAGGTGGTATGATTAAAGGACTTGTAGAATGGAGAGCTGAGCGTAAGAAAGAAAAAACAGAAGACAATGAACTAGGAAAAGGAAGCTTGTTTGCTACAGGATTAGTGGCAGGTGGTGCAATTTTAGGTGTAATTATAGCAATCCTTCAGGCCTGGGATAAAACAGCGCCTTATATGCCCGGATTGAGCCTGGAACATTCCATTTCCGGTATTGTTGGTGATGGAATTTATCAGCTACTTGGATGCCTATTCTTCCTGATTATGGGTATTACACTTTACAGGATTGCCATCAAAAAAACGGCTTAATAATTTCTTCAAACTATTTTCAACAGATATTCGTACAATTGCACTATGAAATCGCTTCAAAACATTATTGCAATAACTATTCTTGGTTTATTTTGCTTGTCATGCAATGCCCAACCATCTCCACACCATGGACCAATTACCTGGATGAGCTTCGAAGAAGCCGTTGCAAAAAGTCAAAAAGAGCCACGAAAAATGTTTATTGATGTCTATACTGACTGGTGTGGCTGGTGTAAAAGAATGGATGCAACTACTTTCCAGGATTCTATAGTTGCCAAATACATGGGTGAGAAATTTTATGCTGTTAAATTAAATGCAGAAACAAAAGATACTATTCATTTTTTTGATAAAACATTTGTCTACCAACCAGAAAATAAAGCCAATGAACTTGCTTTGTCACTGCTCAGTAATCAAATGAGTTACCCTTCCTTTATTCTTTTGGATGAAAAATTCGGATTGCTTACACCTTTACCTGGTTACCAAACACCAGATCAATTAATGAGAGTGGTAAAGTATTTTGGCGACAATATATATTTAACAAAAAAGTGGGATGACTACGCAAGAGAAACCCCCATTGGAAATTGATATTTCGACTTGGTAAATTCTTTTTAAAAAGTAAATTGAATTTTGCATGAAAAGGTTCATTCTAATATTTTTTTCTGCCTTCATTTTTTTCGGCTGTTACGCTCAAAAAAAAGCTACATTGATTAAATTACCACAATTAGATTCATTATTGAATCAAAAAAATGACACCACCTATATTCTTAATTTTTGGGCTACCTGGTGCAAGCCTTGTGTTGAAGAATTGCCATTTTTTATTGCTGAAGAGAACAATTTAATTAATAATAAGGTCCGTTTTATTTTTATTAGCCTTGACTTTAAACGTGAGATGGATTCACGGCTTAACTCTTTTTTAAATCAAAGAAAAATAAACTCCACTGTTTATCTTATTGATGAACCTGACTATGATCTTTGGATTAATAAAGTAGATAAATCATGGCAGGGAAATATACCTGCAACGCTAATTTACAATTATGTTAAAGGAAAAAGACAGTTTTTTGCTAAAGAGTTTGAAGAAAATGAATTGCATCAGATATTAACAAGACTCCAGTAAAATTAACCTTCAACATAGTCCTTAAGGTAATTAAAGCGACTGCACAGCTTTCCATCTTTTGTAATAGTAGCACTTTCAATCATATCGTTTTCCTTTCCATTTATAAGTGCCGGCAAAACCCTTTCATAAAAATGTTTGCCAAAACCTTCAGAAGCATCACGAGGCAATTCACAAGGCAAATTATCAATTGCCATAACTGTAATAACAGAGGGTGCAAAAGGTGCTTCTATTTGTTCTGTTTCCGTATTATATCCATAAAACTTATCCTCTATTGTTGAAGTTTTTGTTGTGGAAGGAATGCTCCCATTCAGATCACAAGTAACATCAGCAATTACACTGATTTTAAAATCAGGGTTGCGCATCTCTGATTTTGAAAAAAGTATATCAGCAAGCGGGTCCCAATAGGTACAATGAATCAACAGGTCGCAATGTGAAGCGTAGGAATTTGCTTCGATAAAAGTGCATTTAAAGTCTTCCGGTTGATGATGGTACAAATAATCACTCCAAGGGGACCCATCTTTAGCTTTGTAATAATCGTGAGAATGCAATTGAACATAAACAGGTTCCCGAAAAGAATAATTTAAGAATTCATAAGGAGTTACCTTGCGAATATTTAAAGCTCCCATTGTTTCACATGCTCCGTTTGCAACACGGCCACCTCCAGTTACAATGATTTTCATGTTAGGAAGGTTGATCTTATCAAGTTCAGCAAACAATTCTTTCTTATCATGGCATAAGTGAGCAGGTTTTAACTTAAATAAACCATACTTTAAACCGTAAGCCATCACACCATTGTAAGCTCCTACTATTCCGGCATATCTGCCGAATCCAATTACTCTGTTACCATTCGGGTCAACGATTGTTTCATAATCGATCAATGTAATATTGTTTTTCAGAATGGCACGAAGCAACGCACGATTATGTGGTTGTTTTTTTATAGTATGTGAAAAGAAAAAATATTTCTTTCCAGGAATCAATTTGACGATCGGAACTTCCTTTATCCCCATCAATACATCACAATTACTTAAATCATCAGAAAGTTTAACGCCTTGCTGCAGATATTCCTCATTCGTATAACAACGGTATTCGCAAGGCTGTACAAAAATTTCGATCTCTTTGTATAATTCCTTTAACTGCTTACACTGTACCGGTGTAAAGGCAACCCGTTTATCATGTGGCTGTTTTTCTTCCCTGATTAATCCTATTTTCATACAATTATATAATCATGTAAAGTTCTCTTTTCTTAATAAAAATTTTTAAAAATCTATTAAAAAATACCAATCCCTGCTTCTTAAATAACAACATTCATTAAATTGAAAAATAATAGTATTTTCAACTGTGACAAAATACATCAATAGTAATTTTAAAATAATAAAAAAACCGAGAACGCCAATTTAAAGTGAAAAAAATATTTATTTCAATTTTGAACGGAAATTTTTCAAATCAAGTGAGTATATCGTTTCTGTGATGCTTGTGGAGTTTTTAAAGTAATAAATGCCACCCCAACTGTACACTACTTTCAAGTAAGTTGCTTGAATATCCTGGAACTTAACAATACTCCGGTAAACCGTTCGGTTTTTTTCAGTTATTGTTTCATCAGTAATACCTTCCGGCGCGTATTCCTTGTCGAAGTCAAAACGATAAACACTCATTTCACTTGCCTTGCTTTGTCCAGACTGTTGAGCCTGAGCAAGTAATTTTTTGCGATTCTCAATTTCCACCATTCTTCTTTGTGCAGCTTCTGCTTCAATTCGTTCCCGATCTTCTGCACTCTGTTTCGATAAGAATTCCTCTTGCGCTTTTTGTGCAGCTGCTATAGAATCTCTTGTTTGCTTAGCACGTTGAGATTGAACCTCATCCTCCTTTTTCTTTTTTTCTGCTGCTAAAGCTAAACTGGCTTGCTTTGCTTTCTCCTCTGCAGAAGCAATAGAATCTCGAACCTGCTTTTCTCTGTTAGTTTTTGCAATCAAATCCTGACGTGCCTTTTCATTTGCAGTTGCAACAGCTTCCAGTTTAGCTTTTTCCGCAGCAGCCTTAACTAATGCATCTTGTTCTGCTTTTCTTGCCGCTTCTTTAGCTACGGCGTCTTTGTCTGCTTTCTCTTTTACAACAAGCGCCAAAGCCTCTTGTTTCGCCTTTTCATTTGCTGCAGCTATTGAATCGTTCTTTGCTTTAGCTGCTGCAGCGCTAGCTAATGCTTCCTGCTGTGATTTTTGTTTCGCAACAGCAAAAGAATCCTGAACAAATTTTTCGCGCTCAATTCGTGCCAGTTCTGCTTTTCTTGCTAATTCCTTTGCAGCGGCATCTTTATCTGCTTTCTCTTTTGCAGCAAGTGCTAAGGCCTCTTGTTTTGCCTTTTCATTGGCTGCAGCTATTGAATCGTTCCTGGCTTTATCCGCTGCAGCTTTTGCTAAGGCATCTTGCTGCGATTTTTGTTTCGCAACAGCAACGGAATCCTGAACAAATTTTTCGCGATCAATTCGTGCCAGTTCTGCTTTTCTTGCTAATTCCTTTGCAGCGGCATCTTTATCTGCTTTCTCTTTTGCAGCAAGTGCCAAGGCCTCTTGTTTCGCCTTTTCATTTG
>JANOXC010000060.1:0-25359 GCA_031418215.1 Bacteroidota bacterium | reverse complement strand
GAAACGACATAGGCAAATTTGTCGAGTTCGGCATTGGTTTTTTCAAGATTGGAGAGGTACTCTTTCATTTTCACTTCGGCAATTTTACGCGTAGTGATATCACTTTCGATGAAAATAAACTTGGTTTCTTTGTCTTCATCGGAAGTAATAGGCGTCATCGTAACTTGTGTCCAAAATTTATTTCCTTGCTTGTGATACTTAAGTATCTCAGCTGAAAAATTCTGTTTCTCTTCCATTGCTTTTTTCATTTCTGAAAAAAGGGAACGATCGGTATCATTTCCCTGAAACATCTTTGTTGAATCTTTACCAACTACATCTTCTAAGTTATATCCGGTAAGCCTTGTAAAACCATCGTTCACCCATTCTAATGTTCCAATACTGTCGGTAATTGCTATGGCATTGTCAGCTTTACTAGCAACGATTGAAAGCTTTCGCAACTCTTTATTTTTATTTCTAAGCTCATTTCTAGATTGAGTAATTCTTTCGATGACAATGTTTTTTCCGCTTTCCAGATAACTGATTTGGGCACTAATAATCAAAATTGAAAATAGACCTGTGAAAAGAAAATCAAGATCTTTCATTTCTTTTGTTTCTCCAACAATCATGTAATTTACCATTGAAGGAAAATAAGTACTGATGTAGTAGAAGTAGCAAATTTGTAATGCAGAGAGAAAAGCAATCATCCACCCAATGCGATTTCCAAGCAGCATAAATGCGAGCATGATAAGCCCTGAAAGATAAAAGACACCTGACGCTCTAATTCCGCCGGCATAATATGTTTGCATGTGCAATAGCAATAACGTCAGCAATGCAAGTATTGTGTATGCAGTTTTTTCATTACGGTGTAGAATTAACATGTTGTAATTTACTATGTATAGTACACCTGTAATCATTATGGAGTAAACCGCAGCGTTTGCAATGTTCGCTATTGAAACTGTTTGAACGGTGACCAGTAGACAGACGAGAAAACCAACCATTGAAGTGGTGCGAAAAAGTTTATATCGCTGTTTGGCGATTAGATCGTTTTCGTCAATGCTATTGTAGTATCTGTTGTTGAAAAGATCCCTTAGCATATTGGATTGAATTTTATTCTTTTTGCTGATAAAAATTTGGTTTTCAATTCGCTTTTTAATTACATTTACCTCATTAATGAGCAATCAGATTTCCCTTATAGTTTCTACGAATTTTAGTTAACAAGGTTACTAAAACGTACTGCAATGGTCGAAAAACAAATTCACCTGCTACATATTGAAGATGATAGCATTGACAGGATGGTTGTTCAAAGGGTTCTAAAAAAATTTCCTGTTGTGAAAACCCTTTACCAGGCTCAGAATGGTGAAGAAGCACTCGATATGCTAAGGGGGCAAAAGGGTAAAGCACCATTAATGCCTTACCCCAATGTTGTTTTACTCGACATTAATATGCCAAGAATGAATGGCATTGAGTTTCTGAAGGAGATGAGGGCTGATCAAGAGCTAAAACACCTGGTTGCTTTTGTTTTAACTACTTCCGGCGATGAAAATGACAAGGCCCAAGCGCATGCTTTAAATGTAGCTGGTTACATAATAAAACCGGTAGATCTCTCGGTATTTGAAGCTACTTTCCGCACCTTGATTGACTATTTACAAGTTTGCGAGCTTTAGTTAGAGTGTTGAAGAAGGTGTGCAATTTTCAATGCACCAACATAATACACCATTTCAAAAAGCTTTTTGTTTATTTAAAAAGTAAAAAGCAGCAGACCCCAATTGAAAATTAATCTTTGGTGAAAAACATTCTTGTAATGAAAATGCCATTGCCATCATTTGATCCTCCATCAGACTCAACCGCACTTGTAATATATTGAATCTTCCATCCGGCTTTTGTCACTTCCATCATTTTCGCCTCAATGATAGCATCGTTTGACGCAATGTTTCCAAAATTAATACCACCTAAAGAGTAGAAGTTAAGCAATTTGGTCTCCTTCAGATCTTCACCTTCTTTTTTGAGATCACTACGTTTCACATCACCTTGTTTTGATTTACCTTCTTCTCTATCGGTTGATATGGAGGAAATGTCTATTGAACCCTTGCTTTCGATAATTCGCGAACGGCCCAATCCTGCAGGAACGATGGACTCAATGATTGTTATTACTTTAAATTCCTGCGCAATGGATATAGCGGAAAATGCGAAAATTGACAGTAAAGTAAAGAGGATTTTTTTCATAAAGTAAGAGTTGATTTTTTTAGTCAGGCTAATTGAGAGAAGTAAAGAAGTAAAATAGAAACCCGATCTAAAGTTGGTTTCAATTCGGGAATTGTGTTCAGCTGCGATTTAATTTGAAGTATTGTAATAAGTTTTTCATCGTTTGGCCAGATTCCTTCATGGCAATTGGTAAATTCAATGCTATTACCTTAATGAGGTTTTCAATATCTTCATTTGTATGATGGAGTGTAATTGGTATCCGTAATCCGGTATTGGTGTATGCAACACTTGGAAACACAGAAAGATTTACAAAAAAACCTGCATTCATCAGCCTTCGGACCATGTTATATCCTACCAATGGTTTTCCTGCACCAATAAACATTACAGGACTTAATGACTCACGTATCAAAGGCAATTCATACATTTTTGCTGTCTGATTAAAGAATTTAATACGCTCCTGCAGTTTTTTCTGTAGGACATATATTTCCGGGCTTAAGTGTATTTTGGAAGAGGCAATACTGGCGCCTAAAACAGGAGGTGGAATCTGGATAGAAAAGATCAATGTGCGGCCGAAGTCGCGCACCCTGTGGTAGCTTTTATCATCCGGGAATACAAGGACGCCGCCACCTGATCCGAATGCTTTTCCCAACGATGTAGTAAGAAAAAGTCGCTCATGATTTCGCAACTGACTGCTCGAATATCCTGCACCGTTTTCACCTGCCCAACTCATGCCGTGGGCATCATCTACATATAAATGCAATTGCTCATAAGTGTCGAGCATTGCGTTCAATTCTTTGATTGGTGCAAGGTCACCGAACATCGAATACACGCCATCTGACATGTACCAGATTTTATCATGCTTTACACTTAATGCCTTAATCCGATCTTCAAGCAGGTCAAGCCTATTGTGACGGACCACTTCAATACTGATTTGACGATCATGTAAAAGACTTACTGCCTGTTGTACACTGCTATGCACATTTACATCTAAAATAACAGCATCGTTGTCGCCAATCAACATCGGAATATTTGCCAGGTGTCCGGTTGTAGTGTTATTGGTTACAACAACCTTGTTTCCAAAAATGATTGCGAGCTTGTTTTCCAGTTCTTCATAAAGTGGTGTTGAAAGGTAAGCTCTTGACGAGGAGAAATTGGTTCCGTATCTTGTAACAGCATCTATTGTACCTGCTATTAAACGACGGTCCATTTCCAAACCAAGGTAACTGCATGATCCAAAATTGACCATACGTTTACCATTAATTGTTACATGCTTTCCATCAAGCTCAGTATCTTCAAATGTTTGAAATAAAATACCGAGGTTCCTGCCTGAAAAGGAAATCTCATCCAGAATGTCAAGCATTTGATCATGCTTACTTTTCAACTCATTGCTCGTTTGGCTCATTTTTATCTATCAATTAATACGTTTTCGAAATAGCATCCCCCTCCCCATGTCTGAGTATTAATTGTCTTGTCCGGTACTGTGTTTTTGGAAATAAGCAGCGTTGCTAGCGAAAAGGTAAAGGGTGTTTGTTGTTCGGATGTAAAAGTAGAACTATATAATGGCTGTCTTCCAGTAAAATGTAATGCTTTTCTCAACAATGCAATGTTAATAGTGCAAGAAATGTTACATGAAAAAAAGCAGGACAAAACAACTAATTGGCATAACTAAATTGATATTGGAAATCCAATTATACTATTCGAATCTAAAGAAAAGTATGATTTATGAAATCAAATTAGCGAGACAAATTGATAAAATGAATCACTAAGGTGTTTCAGAAGTCTTGGGAAGGATTAATTTTCCACGTCGCTGATCAAGGTCGCCTTTGTTGATTTTCACATTTTCTATCACTGCTATTTCGTGTGAGAGAGATACCGTTTGTGAATTCTTATCTTTCTGTACAATGATAGCACGAACAGTGTTTGGCAATGGTTGGGTAACAAACATACCGGTTTGCTGAGGGCTTTCACCTAGATAATAATAATAGTAAGCGCCTGAATGAAACAAACGGTCGTGGGTAATGATATTGCCAACTGCATCTTCTGAGCAAATACCATCAGCATGTCCTATTCCCAAAGTTGCAAAATCTTCCAACTCAAAACCTCCATCACCAGTAACCTGGTTTTTGCCACACATTAAACGACCGAAGCGGGAAACAGTTAATTTTCTTCCAGCCGCTATTTCACCAAACTTATCACCCATGAGTTCCAATTCACAACTTTGGCTTACATTGGTGTTGCCAAGTGTTATTTCACAAGCTGTTTTTTGCATCCAATGACAAGTCTTGTCTAATGATCCAATATTAATCGAAGAGTTTCCTCTCTTGCTTCGGTTAAAATCAAATGTTCCGGATAATAGTGCAACATCACCTTTAATATTCAGGATCGTTCCTGCCGTTTCATTACTGATGAATCCTGCATCATGAATGGCGCCTGAACGTACAATCAAATCATGTTGAAGATTAATAACCAGCATTCCTTTGCCCGGACCTGCAATTCCCATGAATCTTCCGCCAGTGATGGCTAGGTTTCCGCCGATATTAATGGTGTCTGCTGCTCCAATATATATATAATTGTCTTTTGCGGTTTTCTTCACTTCAAAATTTCCTTGAATATTATTGATGCAGTTTTCCAAATCAATATTTACCGGGCTTGTTGCATCAACGGTTAGATTACCCCATTGGATATTATCCTGGAAGGTGGTTTTGCCGTATTGGTAGAAGGTCTGGTTGGAGCTGCGGCTGAAATTGCAATACTGTGCCGGCATAAAACCTGCGCTGTTGTGCAAATAATTGGCACCGTTATCCATATTGAATTCATCGAAGCAATAAAAGTCGGTGATAATAGCATCCATCTGCACCATACCACCACATGCAATATTCATTGAGCTCATACGCAAAGGAGCGGTGATGCGTAACTCGCCGCCTTTTTCTACAACCAAAGCATACAAATTAGTGGCAGAAGCATTGATCATATGATGACCTGCCTGTACAAAGTAAGTGTGATGTGGGGCATACAACTGTTTTGGCGGAACACCGGTGCCATCACGTTTTGAATTCCATGCATTAATATTATTAACTACGTTATTGCCATTACTGTAAAAGGGAATATTTGAGTCAATGGTACGTTTTCCTTCCGGCGCATTAATCTCAGGCTGATAGGTAACAGCACCGATATTCATGTCAATACATTCGGCGTCCACTGCTCCCATTGAAATGGAAGCATCAGGTTTAATGTCAAAAGTCAACCAAAAGTAGTTTTTACCTGAGAGCAGACTTTGGTTGCAATTAAATTCAAAATTCTTTTCAGTAATTTTCAAAATAGTACTGTAAACCTGCTGACTTGGGATAAAATCTCCGCTGTTTCCGGTATACCAAAGGCGTGCATTTTCAATTTGGCTTGCAACAGGAAGTGTGGTGCCATGGGCATTAAATTCAATATTGTTGAGTTTTAAAGTATTTCCATTGCCTGTTGTTTCAATCATTACGCCTAAAGCCAATTGATTGATGCTTCCGCGCAATACATTGGTTTTTATTTGAGAGGTTTCTGCTGTTTTGAAAACCATGTTCGTTTCAGCATGACTCATTTCTTCTTTTGTGAGGTTAAAAACGATAAGAAGCATCGCTATAAGACCAGATAATGCTATTGCTGCAGCAGCCAGTGTTAAACGGAGGCTGAGTTTAAGTGAGGAGAGTTGACGTAATTTTCTGGACATGGCAATCGTTGGATTTTATTCAAACGTTATACTGATTGCCTTATGAAAAGTTTCAGCCAATCGCCTTTAATGTGGATTGTAGTTGTAAAATCAGTCCGTTAGCATGATAAAAAGAATTCTAAAAAGTCGAAACCGACAGCCCACAAAATAGTATACTGATAAGAATTTTTTCAGTTACACAAAGAATGATTTCTGTAATTTCAGTACGTAAGCCGAAGAAATTTTTAAAAATTTCAGGAATTACAAATTACCCCTGATGTCCTGTTCACGTTCAATGGCTTCAAATAAAGCCTTGAAGTTCCCTTTGCCAAAAGATTTAGCACCGCAGCGTTGGATGATTTCAAAAAACACGGTAGGTCTATCTTGTTGCGGTTTAGTAAAGAGTTGTAACAAGTAGCCTTCATCATCACGATCAACGAGAATATTTAATTTTTTAATTAAGTTAACGTCCTCATTTATTTTTCCTACACGCTGCCAAACTTCTTCATAATAGGTGTCGGGCACATGTAAAAAATCAATGCCTCGTAAACGCAATTCAGTTACCGTTGCAATAATATCGTCGGTGGCAATTGCAATATGCTGTACTCCGGCACCATGATAAAACTCTATATATTCTTCGATCTGTGATTTCCGTTTTCCGGAAGCAGGTTCGTTAATTGGGAACTTTATATATCCGTTTCCACTGGCAACAACCTTACTCATAAGCGCTGAATATTCTGTGCTGATGTCTTTATCATCAAAAGTGATAATCATCTTAAAGCCCATCACGTCTTCATAAAACTTCACCCACTCATTCATCTTGCCCAACTCCACATTACCAACGCAATGATCAACATGTTTGAATCCAACGGGTTTTATAGGGAAATTGCTTTTTGCAGCTTTAAAGCCAGGCATGAACGGGCCTGTGTAATTTTTACGTTCAATGAATTTGTGAATTGTTTCACCATAAGTATGAATTGCAGAAATTTTCACTTCTCCATTATCGTCACTCAATACAGTTGGTTGTGTATGTGCTTTCGCTCCGCGCGACATGGTCTCATAAAAAGATTTTTCCGCATCATCTACCCAAAGTGCAAGCACTTTAACGCCATCGCCATGCAAAGCCACGTGTCTGGTTATTTCATGATCAGGATGCAATGCTGAAGATAACACAAAACGCATTTTTCCTTGTTGTAAAACATAAGAAGCTTTTTCGCGAACTCCTGTTTCAGGACCTGCGTAAGCTACCAGTTCAAAACCATAAGCGTGTTGATAGTAATATGCAGCCTGCTTGGCATTGCCAACATAAAATTCAACATGATCGGTGCCGTTTAGCGGGAGAAAGTCTTGTGACATGGTATAAGTATTTTATGCCACAAAGGTATATAATAAAAAAACGGTCTGAAAGTGATTTTAGTCAGGAATAGTCTCCGCTTCGCTTTTTTGTTCCATCACAACATGGAGTGATGTAGAAACTAAAAAACGACCAAATTACTTGGGAAGTTTATAGCCTCTTTGCTTTGCCATATCCTCCAATCGTTGCTGAAATTTAGATTTCTGAGCCGGTTTCTTTTTATTCTCCTGAATTTTCTTGTGGATGGCATCCTCATCTACAAAAGAGCGGAATAAAAACTGCTGTCCTATACTAATGACATTGGCAAGGAAATAATAGTAATTTAATCCTGCAGAGAAACTGTTGAGGAATCCCATGAAGAATACAGGCATCAGGTACATCATCCATTTCATTTGTGGATTGGTAGCGGCACTCTGGCTGTTGAAGGCAGTCAATAACAGTGTAGACGCAGTCATCAATAAAGTAAACAAACTGACATGTGCGCCATAAAAAGGAATGGTGAAGGGCAGATCGAGGATAGAGTCGTAAGTGCTTAAGTCTTTCGCCCAAAGGAAACTTTGTTGACGCAGCTCAATAGATGATGGGAAGAAGCGCAACATGGCGAATAAAATCGGCATTTGTAGCAGCATGGGCCAACAACCACCCAATGGGCTTACGCCGGCTTTACGGTATAATGCCATCATCTCCTGTTGTAACTTAACAGGTTCTTCTTTATTATTTGCTTGAATAACTTCAATCTCCGGCTTCAACACCTTCATTTTTGCCTGAGAGAGATAGGCTTTGTAGGTCAGCGGCAACAACAATATTTTAATTGCAATCGTAAGAATCAGGATAATGAGGCCATAGTTCAGGCTAAAACTATCCAGAAAATTGAAGATAGGAATAACGAGGAAACGATTTACCCATCCAAAAAGGCCCCAACCCAAAGGAATCTGTTTTTGAAGATCGTGTCCGGTCTTTTTTAAGATCTGGTAATGATTGGGTCCAAAATAAAACTGCATGCCAAATGTTTCGCTTGCACCATGATTATATGGAATAGTAAAACTGGCTTTCATCATCTTGACTTGTTCAAGGTCTTCACTAGTTGAACCAATGGTCTCTATATGTGTAGGCTTTTCAAAACTCTGATCGGCAATCAGCACCTGGGTGAAAAAATGCTGTTTCATTGCAACCCATTTTACTTTTGTTTTCAACTCCTCAGAAGCATCACTTGTTTCGCTTAAGTAATCGACCTCTTCTTCTGCGCCATCATAGCGGTAATAAATAGTTGAATTTGGTCTTTCACCTTTGGCTTCACGTTCTTGATTTTGTAACGATTGATTCCAGTCGAGTTCCATGTAACTGGCATTAGGAGCCACCACATCGCTGATCCCTGTGAAGTTCATCTTATACCCAACGAGGTAAGAGTTCCCCTTTAGCGTATATATATAATCAATATATTTTCCCGCGCCTGCTTCTAGTCGCATGGTGATGCTGCCTTGCTGATTTTTGTTTACCGTAAACGTGTTTCCAATCTTTTTAAAATATAGGTCGTTGGTGGAAATAGTTTTGTTATCGGAAAAGAAATTCAACCCGAAGCGAGTGGAATCACCTCCAAAAAGCGTGACGGGAGATCCGTAAAATGATTTATATTTTTTCAGCAAAACCTCCTTCACCCTGCCGCCTTTCGTAGTTAAGGTAACCTTGATGAGTTCGTTTTCCAGCGTTACAAGCTCTTCCTTTCCAGAAGCGGCACTGGCAAATGAACCGAACTGAGAGGTTGCAATAACAGCTTGTGCGGAATCAGAAAGGGTACTGTCAATGACTGATGCAGTAGTTGTTGCAATTGGTTTAGCTGCTGCGACCGGCGCCTGCAACTTTTTTTCCACCTGCTCAATACTGTCGCGGCGGTGTTTCATAGCCATCAGTTCTTCAGGACTGGGTTGATTGAAAATGCTGAAGCCAATTAATATAGCCCCTATAAGTAAAAGTCCTGCGACCTGATTACGATCCATTTAATGATTTTTGAGGGCGCAAATATAGTCTGAATTGACAATTTGCGGGTTAATTTTTATGATACGAAAATTAGTCAATTAACTGATTAGCGAATTAGCCAATGTGTGATTTAAATTGGCTAATTGGCTAATTTTCAAATCAGCTAATTAATTATGCCGGAATCAACTCTTCCTGTTCACTTCTATGCATACTTTTATCGAGTGCGGCTTTCACAAATCGAACAAATAATGGATGCGGATTTTCAACTGTACTTTTGTATTCAGGATGAAATTGTACGCCTACAAACCAGGGGTGATTTTTCAATTCGATGATCTCGACAAGCCCTGTATCGGGGTTAATGCCTGAGGCAATCATGCCATTTTGTTCAAAAAAGCTTAAGTAGTTGTTGTTGAATTCAAAGCGATGACGATGGCGTTCCGATATTTTTTGTTTGCCATAAATACTTGCAGCTTTCGACCCTTTGGTAATGTTGCAGGCATATTCACCTAAACGCATGGTGCCGCCTTTGTGTTTGATGCTCTTTTGTTCTTCCATCATGTCAATCACAGGATGAGGAGTGTCCGGATTCATTTCTGTTGAATGGGCATCTTTTAAGGATAGGACATTGCGGCTGAATTCTACTACTGCACATTGCATTCCAAGGCAAATTCCAAAGAAAGGCACTTTGTTTTCGCGTGCATATTTGATGGCTGCAATCTTACCCTCAATTCCACGCTCGCCAAAACCGGGAGCCACCAGCAAACCACTCAGGTTTTGAAAAACACTGCGGGCATTTTCACTGTCGATTTTTTCAGAGTGAATCCATTCGATTCGAACACGGCATTCATTGGCAACACCGGCATGTATAAAGGATTCTACAATAGATTTATAAGCGTCTTTAAGTTCAATATATTTTCCAATCAATCCGATTCGAACTTCATGAATAGGGTTTTTATACTTGCCGAGGAAGCTTTTCCAGGCTTCCATATCAGGATCATGGCGTGAGTGTAACTTTAATTTGTTCAACACCACTTTATCCAACTGCTCTTTAAGCATTAACAAAGGCACATCATAAATAGTGCTGGCATCAATAGATTCAATAACTGCATTAATATTTACATTACAGAACAAAGCAATCTTTCGACGGATGTCGTTACTCATTGGTTTTTCTGTACGGCAAACCAATACATCGGGCTGAACACCATATTCAAGCAGTGCTTTTACAGAGTGCTGCGTCGGTTTTGTTTTCAGTTCGCCTGTTGTGCTGAGATAGGGTAAAAGGGTTAGGTGAATTACACAGCAATTCGAACCCATTTCCCAGATCATCTGTCTTACAGCTTCAATATAAGGTAATGATTCAATATCGCCTACCGTTCCACCAATTTCAGTAATCACTATTTCAAACTGTCCGGTTTCTCCAAGAAGCTTAATTCTTCTTTTTATTTCATCGGTAATGTGTGGAATAACCTGAACAGTCTTTCCCAAATAAGCCCCTTCTCTTTCTAAATTAATAACCGTTTGATAGATGCGGCCGGTGGTAATATTATTGGCACGAGAAGTTGGAACATTTAAAAATCGCTCATAGTGGCCAAGATCCAGATCGGTTTCAGCCCCATCATTGGTTACATAACATTCGCCGTGTTCATAAGGGTTAAGTGTGCCGGGGTCCACATTAATATATGGATCAAGTTTTTGAATCGTAACAGAATAGCCGCGCGATTGCAACAATTTGGCAAGTGAAGCAGAGATGATTCCCTTGCCTAAGGATGAGGTAACTCCGCCGGTAACAAATATATACCTGACGGCTGTATGAGAAGGTGTAGGCATGGGAGGCAAAGTTATGCTAAAGTGTTATATTACAAATAACAAAATCACACTAAACACAATAATGTTAATGAGTTGTGTGCAAATTAGGAAATGAGTTATTATTATGATTATTTTCGTAATCATTAAATTATTAATTGCGGCCATCTTTAAGTCGTGATTAAACCAGTTTCATATTAAGTCACATTCATCTTACTAACCATGAATGAAGCCTTTTTATGGTATTTGTGGAAATACCGTTTATATAATAAAGAGCTCAGAACCACTGATGGAGAGGCCATCACGGTAGCGCATCCGGGAGATCAAAACCATGATGCCGGTCCTGATTTTTTTAATGCCAGGATCAGGATTGGGGATACCCAATGGGCCGGGAATGTAGAAGTGCATGTTAAGTCAGGCGATTGGTTAAAGCATCAACACCAGCATGACAGGGCTTTCGATAATGTCATCCTGCATGTAGTGCTTGAGTCCGATAAAATAATCAGGCGTCCTGACGGACAGGTCATTCCTGTTGTAGAATTAAAGAACAATTTTGAATTATGGCGTTGGGAGAGTTATCAAAAGCTTGCTGATTCGACAGACTGGATACCCTGTGCCCGTCTAATTAAGGATGTTGACCCTTTTCTCATTCAGCAATGGTTGGAGCGGGTGTTAATCGGGCGTTTAGAACAAAAGACAACTTTTATTACTGATTTATTGTCGGAAAACAAGGGAAACTGGGCAACTTGTTTTTATATGCTTTTAGCTCGAAATTTTGGCTTTAAAGTGAATGCCGTACCTTTTGAATTACTTGCCCGATCGCTGCCATTAAAGGTACTTTCAAGACATAAAAATAATTTATTTCAACTGGAGGCGCTACTTCTCGGACAGGCTGGATTATTAAGCTCGACTTACAAAGAGGACTATCCAAAAAGTCTTTTTCAGGAATTTGAGCATTTGAAAAACAAGCACGGGCTGCAACCTATTGAAAGGCATTTATGGAAATTTGGTCGGTTGCGACCCAATAATTTTCCAACGATTCGGCTCGTTCAATTTGCTCAACTTATTCATTACAATGTTCCTCTGTTGTCAAGTTGTATTGACCAAAATGATAGCCATTCGTTGCGTCAATTGCTCAATATAACAGCAAGTGAATATTGGAATACCCATTACCAGCCTGATAAAGTTTCAAAATACCGCCAAAAATCATTGGGTCAATCGGCGATTGATAATATCATCGTGAATACTGTCGTGCCATTTATTTTCATTTACGGTAAGAAAGAAGGAGATGAGCATTTGTCTGCAAAAGCGCTTAAATGGTTAGAAGAGTGCCCGTCCGAAGAGAATGTGATAATCAGGGGTTGGCGCAAAATGGGCCTGGAGGTAAAAAGTGCTAGTCAGTCGCAGGCATTAATAGAGTTGAAAAAGACGTATTGCATGGAAAAAAAGTGCTTAATTTGCAACATAGGAATCAAGTTGCTTAATCAATGAACAAGGTAGTAGAAAATATAAAAGCATGGTTTGAGCGCCAGGCTTTTGGTGTTTGCGAATGGTGGGGTGAAATACTTCATATTAAGTCATCCAATATCCGTTTGTTTTTTATCTATTCTTCCTTTTTAACAGTTGGGTCGCCCATCATTATTTACCTGATCATGGCTTTTTGGATGCGCCTGCGGAATATGATATCGAAGCGCCGCCGCGGTAGTGTTTGGGATTTGTAAGGAATATTTCTGTTAAAAAAACGGATGTTTAAAACAAGTTGCTGAATGCTTTGTCTAGCATGATAATTGCGACAACATTTAATCAGGTTGTTAACAAATCTGTTATTTGTTCAAGTACCACTTGTTTATTTTAAGCAAAAAAATAATTTTTTTTTACAATCTACAAATCAGTTTTCTGCTCTGAAAAACACCTGCATGAAGGAATTAGAATTTGTGTTTTCGGGAATTAAAATATTCCTTACATCAGCATATATATTTTAAACATAGCAGCGTTAATAATTCCAATAAAATAGACCAACTTTGCAACTGCTTTAGAAATACCTTCATGCTCAAATAATATTAAATGGAGCAAGCCGGCGTTGCTGAAGGAAAGATCAGCTATAATACTCCAATATCATCACTAAATACTAAAACCAAAAGACGCAGAATGGGACTCTTCGATTTTCTGACACAGGAAATTGCCATCGACCTTGGAACAGCCAATACGCTTATCATTCACAATGATAAGGTTGTGGTAGATGAGCCTTCCATTGTTGCAATTGACCGAATGACAGGCAAGGTGATTGCCGTTGGCAAGCAAGCCATGATGATGCACGGCAAAACACATGAAAACATTAAAACAATTCGGCCGCTTAAGGACGGTGTGATAGCTGATTTTGAGGCAGCCGAGCAAATGATAAAGGGGATGATCCGTATGATCAGCTCCGGAAACAGGTTTTTTTCACCTTCTTTAAGGATGGTAATTTGTATCCCATCCGGCATTACAGAGGTGGAAAAACGTGCGGTACGCGATTCAGCAGAGCATGCCGGTGCCAAGGAGGTTTATCTCATTCATGAACCAATGGCCGCAGCTATAGGAATTGGCATTGATGTGGAGGAGCCGATGGGAAATATGATCATCGATATAGGCGGCGGCACCAGTGAAATTGCTGTTATTGCTTTGGGTGGCATCGTTTGCGATCAAAGTATACGTGTTGCCGGTGATGGTTTTACGACTGATATATGGGATTACATGCGTCGTCAGCATAATATTCTTATTGGCGAACGTTCAGCAGAAAGAATTAAAATTGAAGTTGGGTCTGCCTTGCCTGAACTTGAAAATCCACCGCCTGATTTTGCCATTCATGGCAGGGATTTGATGACAGGTATTCCAAAAGAGATCACCGTTTCCTATACGGAAGTAGCGCACGCACTCGATAAATCTATTTCAAAAATTGAAGAAGCCATTCTGAAGGCATTAGAGATCACGCCTCCTGAGTTATCAGCTGATATTTACCGTACCGGAATTTATTTGACCGGCGGCGGAGCTTTACTGCGCGGATTGGATAAAAGGATATCCATGAAAACTAAACTGCCTGTTCATATTGCAGAAGATCCTCTACGCGCTGTTGTGAGGGGTACAGGTATTGCATTGAAAAACATCGATCGGTTCAAGTTCCTCATTCCATAATAGCTTTCACCGATGCGTGAAGCAGTTGTTTTTCCGGAGAGGTGCTCTAATAGTGCATTTGCTTTCTTTAAGACTTACTATTGTGGCATTCATCTATCATTAAGAAATAATTCCTGATAAATGCGTCTGTTATTTTTAATGCTTTGGCGAAATAATTTTACATTACTCTTTTTGCTATTGCTTTCTTTTTGCTTTTATCTCCTTGTTAAAAACAGTAAGTTTCAGCAGGCTTCGGTGTTAAATGCATCCAATGCAGTTGTGGCCAATATAATGGAAGGAGTGAGCTATGTTAAAGAATATATAAATCTGAAGGCGAATAACGAACAACTTGCCAGGGAAAATGCACAATTGCAAAGCAAGCTGGCCTCAGCATTGTACATTAGTGAGTTTAAACGTGACTCTGTAAATGACTCAATATATATACAGCAATATACTTACATAACTGCCAAGGTCATTAATAATTCTGTAAACAAAAGAAATAATTATATTACCCTGGATAAGGGAAGTTTACAAGGCATTAAGCCGGAAATGGGTGTAATTACTTCCAGGGGATTGGTGGGAATTGTAAAGCAGGTGTCACCACGTTTTTGTACAGTTATGTCGGTGTTGCATAAAGACACCCGTATAAGCGCCAAGTTTAAGAAAAACGAATTTTTTGGTTCATTGGTATGGAATGGTGAAGATCCGCAATATGCCACATTGAGAGAAATTGACAAGACCGTTCCGGTAAAGAAAGGTGATACCATTGTGAGTACATCTTTTTCATCCATTTATCCATCAGGTATTTTTATTGGAGTAGTGGAGAAGTCGGAGCTGGAGTCGGGCTCAAATTTTCATAACATTCAAGTAAAATTATCAACTTCTTTTAACAACCTGAATTATGTTTATGTAATTGACCATCTTTTGAAAAACGAACAACGTGGGTTAGAGGAGGCCACCATGCAAAATGATCATTGAGATATTATATATATTGATAAGGTTCCTGATACTTGTAGGTTTGCAGGTATTGGTGCTTAATAATTTGCAACTGGGGGGTTTCATTAATCCATTTTTATATGTATTATTTTTGTTGACTTTGCCGGTGAGAATCCCAAAAGGGCTGTTGCTTGTTGTTGCACTTGCAACGGGATTGGTTATTGATATGTTTATGAATACAATGGGTATGCACGCTGCAGCATGCTTGCTTGTTGGATATCTTCGTCCGGGATGGCTGAAGATTACTGCACCACGTGATGGTTATGATGCAGATGCCGTGCCCGGAATTAAAAAGTTTGGGTTTAAGTGGTTTATTGTTTATGCATCTGTTATGGTGCTTTCACATCATCTTTTTCTGTTTTATATTGAAGTGTTTCGGTTTAGTGAATTTTTCAGCACCTTTTTAAGGGTCATTCTCAGCAGCATTGTAACTTTATTACTCATCATCATAAGCCAATATTTATTCACGAAACCGGAGGGGCGTAACAAATGAACAATGCCAATGCCGGGCAACGTTTTGTAATCCTTGGAATTTTTACATCGGTTGTTTTAATCTTTCTCATCCGTTTATTTATCATTCAGGTTGTGGAAGATGCCTATACCATTTCAGCCAACAACAATGTATTGCGATACATGATTGATTATCCTGCACGCGGAATGGTTTATGACAGAAAAGGAAAAACCCTTGCATACAATCAAACAGTGTATGACCTGATGGTGATTCCACGGCAGGTGAAGGAAATGGATACTGTTGAGTTCTGCAAATTGATTGAGATACCTATTGAGGACTTCAGGATGAAGCTCAATAAAACAAGGGCTTTTTCCGGAATCAAATCTTCCATATTCGAGAAACAACTTTCAGCGGAGACTTATGCTACCTTTCAGGAGAAGTTATATAAGTATCCCGGTTTTTATGTTCAACCGCGCACACTCAGAAAATATCCATTTAATACGGCCGCTCATTTATTAGGATACATTGGTGAGGTGAATGAAAACCTGATCAAAAAAAATCCATACTATATGATGGGCGATTACATCGGCATCAGCGGCATTGAGCAAAGTTATGAAAATGATTTGCGAGGCAAGCGTGGTGTAAGAATTATCATGGTTGATGTTTTTAATCGTGAGAAAGGAAGTTACAAAGGAGGTATTTATGATACGTTGGGAATTCCCGGTGCCAATCTTACTTCTTCCATCGATGCAAAACTACAGGAGTATGGCGAGCATCTTATGCAAAATAAGGTAGGAAGTATTGTTGCAATTGAACCATCAACGGGAGAAATACTTGCATTGGTTTCCAGTCCTTCTTATGATCCAAATTTAATGGTTGGACGTGTTCGTGGAAATAATTATGCCCGACTATTGAAGGATCCTTTGATTCCATTGTTTAACAGGGCATTGATGTCATACTATCCTCCCGGCTCAACTTTCAAACCGGTAATGTCATTAATTGGTCAGCAGGAAGGAACGCTTGCTGAAGGAACTACTTATTATTGCAATGGTGGTTATCACATGGGCAGCATAACAGTGAAGTGCGATGCAAAGCATGGCAACATTTCATTATTGCCTGCTATACAACATAGTTGCAACACCTATTACTGCAATGTGTTCAGAGCTGTAATTGATAATAAAAAATATCAAAGCACGCAGGAAGCATTTGAAGCATGGCGAAATAATGTAATGAGTTTCGGATTGGGTATTAAGCTCGATATTGATTTACCTCACGTATTGAGTGGAAATGTTCCATCAACCAGGTATTATGATAAATACTTCGGTGCCGGCCGCTGGCGTTCTTCAACTATTATATCTTTAAGCATTGGACAGGGTGAACTTGGAGTTTCTCCTTTGCAGATGGCAAACGTAGCGGCAACTATTGCCAATCGTGGGCATTATTATTTGCCTCATGTAATTAAATATATTGGCGATAAGAAAACGCAGTTGAAAAAATATACAACACCGCATTATACAACTGTTGATCCAAAATATTTTGGAATTGTTGTGGATGGAATGGAAGATGTTGTGGAAGCAGGCACTGCAGCAGCATCAAAAATCAAAGGCATCAGTTGGTGCGGCAAGACGGGGACGGCACAGAATCCTCATGGAAAAGACAATTCGTTGTTCATTTGTTTTGCGCCAAAGGAAAATCCAAAGATTGCCATTGCAATCGTGATTGAGAATGGAGGTTGGGGAGCTCAGTGGGCAGCGCCAATTGCCAGTTTAATGATTGAGAAATATCTTACGGATAGTGTCAGCCGTCCTGTTATTGAGAAACGAATGTTCGACGGAAACTTATTGACATATGCTTTAGCTGGCCAAGCCAAACGACAACCAGATTCCCTTAAAACGATAGTGCGAAAAGACAGTATTAGTAAGGATGCGAATGTTAAGCAAGAAGGGGTTAAAAAGAAGAAGAAAAAGTGAGACAACAAAAAAATATTTTTGAAAACATTGATTGGCTCATGGTCAGCATGTACCTCCTGTTTGTTTTGATGGGGTGGCTTAATATATATGCTGCCGTTTACAATGAAGAGCACAGAAGTATTTTCGACATCCATGAAAATTACGGCAAGCAGTTAATTTGGATTGGAACCTCACTTGTTATTGCAATGGCTATTTTGGTAGTGGATGGAAAGTTTTATGCCGCATTTTCTTATCCTACTTATGGTGTAATCATGTTTTTGCTTTTGGTGGTTTTAGTGGTTGCCAGGGATGTTAAAGGTGCAGTAGCCTGGATAGATATTGGCAGTTTTAAATTGCAGCCTTCTGAATTTGCAAAGTTTGCTACTAATATGGCATTGGCTAAATACCTCAGTACCTTAAACATCAGGATGGAGGATTTGAAAACTAAAATTGTTGCCGGCGCTATTGTGGCTATTCCTGCCATTATTATCTTAATGCAAAATGATACAGGTTCAGCCATGGTGTTTGCAGCCTTCATCTTTGTATTATACAGGGAAGGACTTACGCAAAATGTATTGCTGTTCGGATTTTTTGCAGTAGTACTATTTGTTTTGGCATTAATGATTGCTAAAACTACTTTGCTGATTGTGGTAGTAGGAATTATGCTGTTGGCTTATCTGTTGCTGCGAAAAACAAGAAAAAATTTGTTAACCATATTAGCCATCACAGTTGTAGCATCCGGAGTTATTATGAGTGTTGATTATGCCTACAACAATGTGTTGCAGACCCACCAGCGTGATCGTATTGATGTATTGATTGGAAAAAAGTCTGACTTAAAAGGTGCAGGGTACAACGTAAATCAAAGTTTAATTGCCATTGGATCAGGTGGATTGATAGGTAAAGGTTTTTTGCAAGGAACGCAAACAAAATATGATTTTGTTCCTGAGCAAAGTACGGATTTTATTTTTTGTACTGTTGGAGAAGAATGGGGCTTTGCAGGAACATCATTGGTGTTGCTATTATTCCTCGCTATGCTGTATCGCATTATATATATAGCAGAACGGCAGCGTTCGCAATACACCAGGATTTATGCTTATGGTGTTGCCTCAGTATTGTTTTTTCATATTATGATCAATGTAGGAATGGCAATCGGACTGGCACCAGTTATTGGGATACCCTTACCATTTTTTAGTTATGGAGGTTCTTCGTTGTGGTCATTCACTATTCTTTTGTTTGTTTTGATTAAGCTGGATGGTCACAGGATGTATATTTTGAGGTAGGAATGCAGGATTCAGAATGTAGAATGCAGAATTGATTAAACAGTTTTGCCTTGAATCACTTTCTGTGGTTAACCAATCATTACCGTACTATGTGACAAGGTTCCTCCTGAATGACAAGTCGGTCGTTTCGTGTAACCAACAGATCATTGTCATTCAGCAGGAAACTAGTCACGGTAACCCACAGGTGTATATTTGAAACAAACTGTTGCAAGGGTCCACTCAAAGTTTGAGCGAGCATTTATTTTACTAAATTTGATTAATAACCACCTCAAAAGCAAATGAAAAGATTTTTATGGATGCTTTTATTATTTCCGATATTGTGCTTCGCTCAAAATCGAAATTCTGTTTGGGTTTTTGGCGATAGTGCGGGGATTGATTTTAGCAACCTTTCAAACCCAGTTCCAATTATGTCGGGTATGGATGGCAGAGGAAGTTGTGCATCTATTTCTGATTACACTGGAAATCTTTTGTTTTATGCGTTTACAAATGCAACAACTGATTGGTCAACTTTAGTAATGACCAACCAAAATTTGTTAATGCCAAATGGTGATTCGATAGTAGGTGCCGCTTGGTATAACGAGTTGCAAATTGTTCCATTTAGTACACTTTCCAATAAGTATTTCCTTTTTAGCCGTGGAGCAGATGTTCCAAATAATGAAGGATTATTCTATTCAATTGTAGACATGAGTCTTAATGGTGGGCATGGTGTCGTAATCTCAAAAAATATTCAATTTAATAATAATAGAATCTCAGATTGTCTTACTTCAATTAAACATGGTAATGGTAAAGATTGGTGGTTAATATATAAATTATCTGATGCCAATCCATCTTTTCATAATCGATTTTTTAAATGCTTAATTTCTGCGGATAGTCTTATAGATTATTCATATCAAGATTTTAATGATGCACGAGATGCCGATGTCCAGAAAATTATTTGGCATCCATCATATGAGAAATTTATGCTAATAAACATTGGGGGGTATATGTCGGAATTTAGTTTTAATAGGTGTGATGGAAATATTGCATTAATTAGAAATATATTTCCTCAACAAAGCAGTAACTTTAATCGTCTTTTTTGGGAAGGGTCGTATTCTCCAAATGGAAATATATTTTATGTTTCAACAGATGATTTTATTGGTATTCCAACTATGTACTTATTGCAGTTGGATTTAGGTGCAACTAATATTCCTGCAAGTATTGATACGGTTGATACATATCAAGGATATATCGGAACTGGGGCTTTAAGATTGACCCCGGATAATAAGATTTACTTTTCAAGAGCTTGTTCGTGTAATGCTATACCTTATTGTTTCCCTTATCCTGATAGTGTTTACAATAGTATTAACATGAACCTTAGTGTTATTAATTCTCCTGATAGCTTAGGGGCTGCATGCAATTATCAGCCTTATAGTTTTTATCTTGGTGGAAAAAGAACTTATTATGGTTTACCAAACAATCCCAATTACGATTTAGGCCCATTGGCAGGAAGTGTCTGTGATACTTTAACAGTTGAAATATCGAATAACGAACAAGGAATTTTGAATAAAGAAATGTTTGTGTTTTCTCATTCAACCTGGCAAACGGCATTTATTAATGCCAAAGGATTGTCAGGGAGGAAATATGAAATGCAGGTTATAGATATTTTAGGAAATAGTATATATAAAGAGTCAGGAAATCTTACTTCTGAATATTACTCCAAAGATTTTAATATGCAAGGCTTTGCTGATGGGATGTATATTGTTAGTTTGGTAACGGAGCGGGAGAGATTGGTGAGGAAGTTTGTGAAGCAGTGAATGAATGCAGAATTAAGAATGCAGAATTGGGGTGCTTGCTAATCCTGTAAAAATTCTTCATTTTGTCATGCTGAGGAACGAAGCATCTCTTGATCATGCTATAAGAATGTTTGATCAATGGCAAGTTAGATCATCAATACCATAAGAGCATGAGATCCTTCGCACGGCTCAGGATGACAAAGTGTGTTATTAGAAATACAATCGGTTCGTTAAAATTATATTTAGGCAAAAGAATAACTAGCACCTTATAAATTTACAAAGAGGATGATTGTTTTTAAAGCAATCATCCTCTTTAAACTATTTGTGTTTAGCTAATTGGGTAATCAGCTAATTCGCACATTGGCTAATTAATCAGGCCAACCCTTTAATCGGTTGAAAACTCATATACTCCGGAATATCTAAACCGAAATTATAAAGCAATGCAGGAGCAACTGCTGTTGATGGAATTTTAGTAATTCCTTCTTTTGCAGTTAGATCTTTTGGATCATAAATAACCATAATGCCTTCGGGAATATGATAAGCGGTGGAGCCTGATTTGTCTTCAATCATCATGTTTTCCAAACCTAACTCTTCAAAAGAAATTTTTTCATCACCCAAGGTTGCAAATTCTTCTTTAATGTTTTTCTGTCCGAAATCGATGGCAAAAAAACCGCCTTCCTGTTCTCGGAATTCAACATGCTGTCCGTTGATACGCAAATCTTTTAAACCATTACGCAATGTTTCAACTTTAACGGCATTGATCTTAATATTATACTGAGGAAACATACTTGCAACTTTAGTTGTCTCTGTTGCAGGAATACCAATTCGGTTGAAAAACTTATCGGCATCTTTTATATACACCTGTGAATCGATTAAGTCAGCAGTGGTGGATGCTTGTCCCATGCTACTGGCAATAACGAGTTTATAATCGGGGTTGGCATCAATAAAAGAAACCATTTCTTTAAGGAACTTATCAAAAACACCCATTGTGAAATTGATTTCTCCTTTGTAAGTATCAGCCCAGTCTTTTTCAATATTGTATTGCTTGTAATCTTCTGGATAGGAAGCGGCCCAGTAACGATGCATGGCAGAAGCAACGTGATTGCTGAAGAAGGTAACAAACTGAGGTTTCTTTTTTCTAATGAGTTTAAAGAATACATCGAATGCCAATACAACCTGGTAAGTTCTTCTTCTTGCTTTCACCCATGGTCTTTTTCTTTCATCAATCAAATGACGCCCCAGTTCCATGAAGGTGCTCATTCGCAAACCCAGCTGAGGAATTTTCATCACCATTCCCAATCCTGATTTCATGTCAATCTTAGAACTTACATTTCGTGAACTTCCGCGTGACATTACCAAATTGAAATTCTGAAAGGGTTCTATATATTCCGGATAGGCGCGTGAATCAGCAGAGAAGGCATCGGGTACGAAAAAAGAATAATCTTTATAATCAGCAGGCGGAGGTGTAGAATGAAAAGAACCGAACACACCTGTTGAAATTCCTTTGTGTTTTAATATTTCCCAAACAGAAGGGTATTTTTTATTTGCTTCAGAAAGATCCTGATTGAAGTCGGAGATGTGATGTTTTTCATTGTTCACACCACGGTGAAAAGTTGGCCAGGTAATCCAGGGAGAAAGTTCGCCGGTGTCCGGACAAACAGTTTCATATTTATAGGACTTGGCAACAATCTTGGCAAAAGTGCTGTCAGGGAATTTTTTGCAGTAATCCAATGCCACCTTCCAAGGCACTTCATTCAATTCAAACAGTAATATTTTGCTCGCTTCTTTTTTCATGGTGATCAAAAGTAAATTGATTTCAATTAATGCTTATAAACGTGCAAATGTAATCAGTAGTTACAGATGAAAGCAAGTACAATAAGACCAACCGTCTTAATCTGCAAACAATCCGTAACTATTTAAGGGGATAAAATTAAATGACGCCGGAAAACTGCTTCAGGAAACGATAGTCGTTCTCCGAGAAAAGTCGCAAGTCCTTGATGCTGTATTTCAACATGGTAATCCTTTCAATACCCATTCCAAAAGCATAGCCTGAATACCGTTTACTATCGATTTTGCATAAATCCATCACTGCCGGATCCACCATGCCACAACCAAGGATCTCTACCCAGCCTGTGTACTTACATACATTGCATCCTTTGCCTTTACAAATGGTACAGGAAATATCCATCTCGGCTGATGGTTCAGTAAATGGAAAATAGGAGGGGCGTAAACGAATTTGGGTGTCTTCTCCAAACATTTCGCGGGCAAAATACAATAAGGTCTGTTTTAAATCAGCAAATGAAACACCTTCATCAATGTACAAGCCTTCCACCTGATGGAAGAAACAGTGGGCGCGCGCGGAAATCGCTTCATTCCGGTAAACCCGTCCCGGACAAATTGTGCGTATGGGCGGAGGTTGCGACTCCATCACCCTAACCTGAACGGAAGAAGTATGTGTTCGTAAAGCGATGTCGCCTGTCCCATCATGTTTTTCGATGAAAAAAGTATCCTGCATATCGCGGGCCGGATGATCGGGCGGAAAATTTAAAGCAGAGAAATTATGCCAGTCATCTTCAATCTCAGGGCCATAACTTACATTAAAGCCAATACGCTGAAAAATCTGGTTGATGCGATTGCGAACAATGTTGATGGGATGCTGAGAACCTAATTCCATTTGCTCCCCCGGCAAGCTATAGTCAATATCCTTTTTGGCGCCATCACCGGAGTTTTCAAAAGCATCTTTAAATGCATTGACTTTCTCTTCCGCTTTTTCCTTCAGTTCATTAACGAGCTGGCCAAAGTCTTTACGCAAGGCAGGATCAATATCCTTCATATGACTGAAAAGTTCAGCCATCACACCCTTCTTACTCAAAAAACGAATCCTGAAATCTTCCAGTTGCGCTTTTGCCGCCGGTGAAAACTGTTCAACTTCTTGAAGGTATTCTTTAATTTTATCCTGCATCAAAAAAAATTATTCTATCACTTTAATAAACATGCGAACATCTTTCTGAGGGCGGTCACCAGGACCGGTTGGCGTACTTTCAATCTTATCTACGACATCCATTCCCTGCACCACTTCGCCAAAAACGGTGTAATTATGATCTAGAAAAGGTGTTCCACCCATAGTCGTATAAGTTTTTCTTTGCTCTGCTGTATATTTTTTACCTGATCGTTGCTCCATACCGTTCAGCTCTTCTTCAGTTGAAGTTTTGCCTTGAACAATATAAAACTGGCAGCCGCTGGATGCCATCTCAGGGTTGTTATCGCGGGCAGCTGCTAATGCACCACGTTTGTGATAAAGGGCATCAACAAATTCAGCAGGAATTTTGTAGCCCACATCGCCACTTCCTAACATTTGTCCGGGCGCAGCATTTTTTGATTGAGGATCACCGCCTTGAATCATAAACTGTGGGATGACACGGTGAAACAAAGTGCTGTCAAAAAAGCCTTCTTTAGCCAACTTAATAAAGTTGTCACGGTGTTGAGGGGTTTCATTGTATAGTTTAATTTTAATCACCCCGAAATCAGTGGTAATAACTACCATTTTTTCGTTGCTGACAATAGCATCTTTTTTAACTCCGGAAGGAGCTTTTTTAGTTTGAGCAGATAGCGTTAAGCTTATCATCATCATCAGGATGAACATTTTACCTGCAATTGTCTTGAAAGTGTGGTTTTTTTTCATGTTAAGGGTCCTATTTGTTAAAGGAAGTTTACTTTTGGGATGCAATTGCAATAATAGCCAAAATCGAACAAATTGTAAAAATTGTCGTAAAAACATCATCTTAACATTGGTAAAAAGAATGAAAAAATTAGCTCCCTACTTCCTATTAGTACTTGTCATCGCTTTTGGTACGGCTTGTAAAAAGACTAAACCTGCTGATGCCGTGGTTACTGTAAAAGACGTTCAAGGTAATAATGTTTCCGGGGCAAGAGTTGTTTTAAGGCAAGATAGCGTTGTAAACCCTACAACGGGAATCCGGGCAGATATTTTCCAGGAGCAGACTACCAGCTCGACAGGTGAAGCATTTTTTTCATTTGAACTGGAAGCAGTTTTAAACTGTGAAATCACGAAAGATTCAATCACAAAAAATGACGAGTACATCAGGCTTGAGCAGAATGAGACAGTGCGGAAGACGATTGTGTTGGATTAGTCATTAGTAATTAGTTCGGAGTTCGGAGATCTTTTTTTATAAAAAAACATTAATTAGCCCGGGAATTAATTTTTGGGCTATTAAGTTTAAATCAACCCAGGTATTTTGCAACAAGCGGCATTCTTCTGCCACGGCCAAAAGCTTTTAACGAAACACGTAAAATAGGTGGTGCCTGGTGTCTTTTGAATTCATTATTATTCACCATCCTTAAAATTCTTAGAACCAATAATTCATCATGCCCTTGTGAAATAATTTCATCAGGACCTTTCGCCAATTCAATATATTGAAAAAGTATTTCATCCAATATATCATATGGTGGCAATGAATCACTGTCTTTCTGGCCGGGACGTAATTCCGCTGAAGGAGGTTTGGTAATAATGTTTTCGGGAATTACTTCTTCGTTGCGATTTATATATTGTGCTAATTCATAAATATCCGTTTTATACAAATCGCCAATAACAGATAATCCGCCACACATATCACCATATAAAGTACCATAACCAACAGCCAGTTCACTTTTGTTGGAAGTGTTGAGCAATATATATTTAAACTTATTGCTCAATGCCATTAATAGTGTTCCGCGAATACGTGCCTGGAGATTTTCTTC
>JANOXC010000059.1:0-10069 GCA_031418215.1 Bacteroidota bacterium | reverse complement strand
ATTCTAGCAACCTGTTTTCCCGTTAAATCTGCAATAATTATATATAACGGTTTGTCTGCTTCATTAACATTGTTCGATTCTTTGTAATCCGAGGTTAAATCAACCGACAATTGGTTTGGTGATAGTTGAGGCATTGCATTTCGTAAGACTAACTTAGGATCATTAACTTCCAAACCTAACATTGCCCGGGCAAAGTGAACAGCAGGCCCACCTTCAGAGGGGCTAAACAATGCAATGTTTGTTAATGAATCAGTTTCAGCAACTGTAAACGTATCCGTTTCTGTAAGCGATTTATTAACATACAACGCTAAGACATATTGCAGGTTGGCTTCAACTAAATTATTCACTGTAAAGCTGTTTTCCAATACGCTCCTGGCATCTGTATAATCGCCTTCGTTAATATTACGGTAAATAAGTCGCAGGTATTCTAAATTACCGGTATTTTCATTACTGTAAAAACTCTGATAACTCTGATTGCTTGCTAATAACTCACTATTGTCAGCTAACTCATTATAAGCATACATTTTATCCAAATACCTGCCGGATTCAGCCCATTCTTGATAGGTTACCTGATCATTAATTATGTTTTCAATGTTACCAATCTCCATTGACGTATAGCAAGTACTATTTGTTGATCCAGTATTGAAACTGATTGGCGGTGAAACGCTAACTCCAGTGCCAGCCTGCGGATCAAAGACGGCTCCAGTCTGATGATACCAACTCAATGGGACTTGAAGATTGCCATTCATTCTATATAGATTATTCCCATTGTTATTCCAAACATTGTCCCATGCGTCATTTGACTTCCCCTGTTGCGATAATTCTGCCGAATTAAAATCAAAGCCGATTATATTATTATTTAAAGCATTGCATTTAAATTTTGTTCCCAAACAATGCCCTTGAACATAAATGCCATCACCAAGGTTAATGGTGCTAATGCCAATGATATTGCTGTTTTGCACGTCTTTTAGCATGATGCCTCTCATCTCAGTGGATGATCCTGTAAACGCTTGATTGTTTACGATCTGGAAGGGCCCGTTGCTCTTTGTTTGTAAGTAAGCATAATTCATGTTTTCAAGCCAGACACCGTAATGCGTAGTAGGTACTGTTGGTGTGTTATAAAATACAAAATTATCATAGAGATCGATGTCCTGCACTGATGGATTTGTACTAAACCTTGTACAATTGCGCATGTGAATACCTATTCTGGTATTGCCATTTAACCCTATATTATTTCCAAATATTTTAATGCGCGAAGCCCATAGGCCTGTATTTTCAATATTGATTCCACAGCTGTTAAAGGTACCGATCGTCCCTGTTGGCCCTGCAATGCTAAAAGCATCAATTATATTTTGAGAAATTGTGGTAACTGCTCTTCTAATATCATTCATTCGAATACCGGTATTCAAATAGGAAAATACATTGTTTGCAATATTTACTGTTCTTGTTAAATGAAAACTTGCCTGGCCTTTATGATAAATGTAAATCCCTGTTTGATTTACAGGATTAATGCCGGGTATGTTTGTAAAAAGATTTCCAACGACTGCTGTATTGATATTTCTGAAGGCGCTAATCCCAACCCGGCAACGGTCGAACGTACAAGGCATCAATCCATTGCCGGTAAGACCTACATTCAAGTTTTGTGTATGAAAATTATCACTCGCGCAATATACTGCGCTGCCACTGCCGGAATTTGTATATCCACCTGCCGGATTAATGTTCTGGAAAAGACAATTATGAACGTCGATATTGCTGTTGATTGCAATGATGCCTGCATTGAGATTCCTTATATTAATATTGTTTAATAGGGCGTTGCCAATATCCAGGCTGGTGGAAAAACTAGCTATATTATTCAACACCATTCCGGCTAAAGAAGTTGAATTTATTGGGGCGGGGGTTTGGCCGGGAAAAGGTGTTACTAAGGGTTGCGAACCATCGAACGTAACATTTCTGAAAATCGTACTGCCAGTCGAAGGTCCATTAAAAGAATTTACGCTATTCGCCGGGTCGGTATATATGCTAATGTAATTGCGAGTGAAGCTTACACCATGATGCAATTCTCCTTCACCATCGCCATTAATATTAACAGCATACTGCGCATCACTGATTCGTGAGTCATATACTTTTAACTGTCCAAAATTAGTCAGATTAAAGCCCTTCCACATGGTACCACAGCCCGCTTGTACAACAGTATGATCCAGCACTAGTGACTTTCCGTTTAATTTAATACTTGCGGCTGGCCCCAGTAATATTGTATCAAAATTAAAGTACATAGTGGTAGTCACATTAAAAGTGCCATTAATAACAATTGTCTGATTTGAAATATTATTGGATGCAAATGAACTGCTTGTTGGATCATTTAGACTTGTTATATTGGGTATTTCACAACAGGAATATATATCATAGTTTGAGGTAACCGCACAAGTCCCATTGGAAGCAGTAACATGTAAAATATTCCTGGCTCCGGGTGCTAATGATATCCATGGTGCATTGGTTAAATTAAAATTGGATGTCCCGGAATGGTTATAAATAATATTACTAATCGTAATTGACCAGACATAACTGGTATTTATATCAGGATCGGGATTCAATAGTTGATAGACGTGACTCGACGCACATACGCTAGTTGGACCGGCTATTATTGGTGTAGGGGGGCATTGGGCTTTAGATGATTCATGAATAAAAACAAACGATGACATTAACAAACCGAATCCAAAAAGAAATTTTAGTTTAGTTGGGGTGGGGGGGGGGTAAACATGTCTTTGGTTTTTTAGGGTGAACTGATATGATTGATTAGAAATATAACCGATGAAAAAAACTTAATCGCCACTTTTCTATATCAGTTCAATAAAACCCGACCTTAGTTTCCTCGGTGCTGACCCACCTTATTGTTGTAAAGATATGTTTTTATTGAAATTAAAAAATAAGTTGAGGTTTTTTTTAATTAATAACCTGTTTCTAGAAAGTACTTTCTAGTTAATTTCAAGCACAAACATGTAAATGATAAACACAGCATTTAATACTCCCTTTCCTAGTATGCAGGCAGCCGGACATAAAAAGTGGAGCCATTATTTACTTCTGTTTCAAACCACACCTCTCCATTCATTCCTTCAACCAATGTTTTTACCATGGCAAGACCTAAGCCCGTACCGGTAGATTTTGTGGTGAAATTAGGAACAAATATTTTCTCTTGCTGTTCCTTGGAAATTCCCTGACCATTATCTTCCACAGCAATTACATAATGATCAATAAATGTTTCCAAAGAAACCTTCACCATTCCCGGCATGTCGGATTTGATTGATTGCATGGCATTTTTTATGAGATTAGAAAAGATGCGTATTATATAATCTTTATCAGCAAACAGAAACAACTTATGATGGTCATTTCTCTCAAGCAAAACTTTTACCTGTTCATTCTCCGAATAAAGATGAACAACATTTTCTAAGATTAACATTAAATCGAGTTTCGTATTTTGTGCTTTGGGCATTTTGGCAAAGTCAGAAAAGGCCGATGCAATAGCTGAAAGTGTTTCAATCTGTTCAATCAGCGTGGTGGATACTCGCTCAACCAGTAAATGCATTTGAGGATTGTTATCATTCCATGCTCTTTGAAGATGCTGCACACTGAGCTTCATTGGTGTTAATGGATTTTTTATTTCATGCGCCACCTGCTTGGCCATCTCTCTCCAGGCATGTTCCCTTTCAGAGCGCGCAAGTTTATCAGCACTTTGCTGCAACTCTTCCACCATTCTGTTATACTCATTTACCAGTGAACCTATTTCATCATTACGTTTCCAGATTAGCGGCTCATTGGTGCGGCCAAGTTTTACGCGCTTAAGGCTTTGTTGTATGATACGTAATGGTTGTGTAATTCTGTTTGAAATAATAAATGTGGTAACTACAGCAATACTGAACAACAGTACATAAATATTTATCAGTGCAACAAGAAAAGAACTGATTTCTTTATTCAAATCGGTTTGTCGTGCATAGTATGGAATATTGATGTAGCCCATAATCTTACTTTGCTCATTCCTGATGGGTTCATATGCAGATATATAAGCAAAGGATGCAATGTATTCGTTTTGCAGATAAACACCTTTTTCATTTTGGGATAATTGGATAAATGCCGCATGATTCATTACCGGTGCCATCAGGTCCTTTTCATAAAATCCGGGCTGTGTGGTAAAAAGCAACATCCCTTCGGTAGAATATATATTAAAGTCGAGGGAAAGTATCGTAGCTAAGCGGTTATAAGCATATACAAGTTCGTCGCTTGGCTTCCCGGCAGGCTGGCCCCTTTCGCTCATTTCATTTTCAACCAAAACAACCGTATTATTTAGTTTTTCTCGAATGCGGTTATTTTGCTCTTGTGCATAATTTTTAATGATGTAGGTTATCGTTGCCCCACCAACCATAACCAAAGCGACAATTACAATCGACACAATTGAAAACTGAATCCTGCTTTTAAAATTCTCCAGCAATTGCAAATTGTGATTCGCCAACCTCACCATCACATAAATAATTACATATAAAATACTGAAAAAAGTAAATATGTAAGAGAACAGTGTTATATATATTAATATCCCCAGGTTATAATTGCTAACAATAATTAATCCGCCTGTTGAGGTTGTATAAAATAAATGTGAAAAATTATCAAAGCATTCAAATACCGGCGTTCGCTTATTCGCGTAATACGTTGCATATGGCAGTTGGTTCAGGCTGTAGTTGTACACACCTGCCTGACTTACCAGCTTATTATCTTCATATCTTGCATAGGAGTAATTCTGAAGAATGTTGTCGGTATTGACTTCGTTACTTAATAATAACTCCGGCAAACCACTTCTGTCGCGCACAAGGCGTGCATTAACCTGAATCACCACCGAGCCCAGCTTCCCCGTATCCTGAAGAACAATAATTGCCGCATAGGAAATTTTTCCATTGCCTGCTTTAAGATAATAATACCCGGGACTATAGGTTGGTGTGCCATCTGCAAGCAGATGTTTGCCAATTGCATCAAGGTTCCATGTTGGGTCGCCGATACTATTGATTGGAGAATCATTCCTGTCAAAAAATTTAAACTGCACATCATATTTACCCAAATAACCGGAGAAGTATAATCGAACAAGCCGCTTTTGTATGTCATCAATCAGGAATGGCCTTTGTAAATGCTCCTCGGGCGGAAGCGCTAAAAAAATGCTTAAAAGTGTATCTTTTCTTATATGCTTGTTGACTTCCGTAAATAAATATTCGGCAACAAGATCGTGCTCATTTTCAAGTCGGGCGGCCAAAAGAGTTCTTCTTTCCTGTTCTTTTGTGGTATTAAACTCATAAATAATCTGTGCTGCATAAATTGAAAACCCAAGTATTATTAACAATGACCTTGTAAACGAAAAAACCCTTCTTGATGTCCTTCTTATATAAGTCGTAAACAAAATCACACTATTCGCCAGCAAAAATGCACTAACTCCATAATTCACAAATATCTCGGTATCCCTCAGCCAAATCAACAGTAAAAGAAAAATGCCCTGCGTAATTAAAAACAAAATACTCACATAACTGAATCCGAAATGTGTTTTCTGAATATACCGTACTGCGCCGTCACATATCAGGTAAAAACAAAAGAGCAGGATACCAATAACAAAAATACCAATTACGCTATAAAAGGTGAGCTCGAATACGTTATTGATATTAAAAGAAACCTGTGAGTTAATGATCAATCCGCTCAACAGGTAATTAATAAAAACAGAAAACAAGAAGGTGGTCAGGATGATAATCACAATCAAGATCGACCAGGTATATTGCTTTACTTTGGCGCGCCTCACAAGTACGATACCGCCCATATATATGTATATATATATTACAAACAATGAAAAAACCAGGGTATTAAGGAGCAGGTCTCCCAGTGAATTCAAAAAATAGGAGCTTGCATAATACTTGGAGCTGAACAACTCAAGAAAATATAGGGATCCCGGAACACGATGTTCTATCATCCACCATCTTAAAAGGAAAAGTGCTGCTGCAACTAAAAACCCATAAGAAGAGCGTAAACGTGCCAGCCGCACCATCAGGTTCAAAATAAAAACAAAAGCAAAAGCTAGTGCAAACCAATAACAACCCGCCGATGCTCCAAAACTTCGATTTGCCACTTCAGTATCGAAGCCAAGAGAAAACAAATATTTCCTGTCCTTACTAAAAACCGGAAAGGTCCCTTTGTCCTTTGTCAGACTTAGCGAAGTATGGGGCGGAAGGAGTAATGCCGTATTAAACCGGTTAATAATGTATTTATTCTGATAAGAATATTGGTTTTTTAGGAGCCACAATCCGTACAATGTACGGCCGGCTGTTTCTCTTTTTAGTACATAATACCATCCATTCTTATAATTCACTACCTCTTGATCATTCCAGATGTCAAGTGCCGTCGTATCAGGAATCACTCTGTTGTCAGACCAACATACCAGGTGCTGGTTTTCAAAAACAAAAAGATAAAAATTGCTGACTTTACTTTCTTTAGCAACTGCTTTTGATAGTAATGCAAGATCTAATTTGACGGGATTTAACAAAGGCAGAATCTTCGAAATGGATGACTCCATTTGAACCGTTGTCTTTTGGATACGTTTCTCGGCTCGCTGGGTTAATTCAATAAAATTGGTTGCCTGCGACTGCCGTTGAATATCAATCACCCTTCCAGTAAAAAACAGTGCGAGTGCTGCTATAAAAAACAGCCAAAGTCGCCGGCCATGAGTGGTACGCAGATTCATAGGATCAAACCTACATGATTTTTTTATATAAGTATCAAGATATAAGTATCAAGAAATAAAATAATCAAATTAATGACAATAAGTTATTCATAGGCCCGATTTCCATTTGTACTACCTTTGTATCTGATCCAATAAAGTAACAATATGATAAAAGCAAATGTTGAAAACAGTGTGGTGTTTGAAATTGAAAAAAAGGGTGAACACACTTTTGTGAATGGCGTTCAGCAATCAATTGATGCCCTCATACTAAATAATGGTGTGCAGCATTGGTTGGTCAACAACCGTTCATTCAGGGTAGAAGTTGAAGAATTTAACCGCGCTGAAAAAAAATATTCAATTCGCGTTAATGGAAAAACATTTCAGGTTGTCATCAAAGAACAGATGGATGATTTGTTGCGTGAAATGGGAATGGATAGCGCTGCTGCCCAAAAAATAAATGATTTAAGAGCCCCTATGCCGGGATTGGTAGTGGATGTGCTGGTAGCAGAAGGTCAGCAAATTAAAAAAGGGGATACTGTAATAGTGTTGGAGGCAATGAAAATGGAAAACTCATTGAAAGCAATAGCAGATGCAACAGTAAAAAAAGTAGTGGCAGTTAAAGGAGCAGCAGTTGAGAAGAATGAGGTGTTGGTGTTGATGGAGTAGAGGAATGCAGAATTCGGAATGTAGAATGCAGAATTAACAACTCCCTCTCAGTAGGAGAGGGCAGGGGTGAGGCTGATAAGATGACTGGAAAATAAAATATGATAGCTATGAAAAACAATAGAAGACAATTCATCAAACAAAGCGCAGTGCTTACCGCTGCCGGATTGGTAATGGCAAAAACAGGTTTTAAGGCAATGGCATCAATCGCTGAGCAGGACAGCACGTTTACATTACCTCCTTTGGCGTACGATGATGCTGCCCTGGAGCCATACATTGATGCTTTAACAATGCAGATACATCATGACAAACATCATCAGGCATATGTAACTAAGTTGAATGAAGCAATGGCTACTTTGAAAAAAGGGTCGATGACCATTGAAGAAATTTGTAAAGGTGTTTCTACTTTTCCTATGGCTGTTCGAAATAATGGCGGTGGGCATTACAATCACTCGCTCTTCTGGAAATTAATGAAACCACAGGGAGGAGGGCTTCCAACAGGAAAAGTAGCCGATGCCCTCAATGGCGCATTTGGCAGTTTCGATGAGTTTAAGAAACAATTTAATGATGCCGCACTCAAACGTTTTGGAAGCGGGTGGGCTTGGCTGGTAAAAACCGCTGATGGAAAACTGGTAATTGGTTCTACTCCAAATCAGGACAATCCATTGATGGATGTGTCAGATTTCAAAGGCGAGCCATTGCTTGCCCTGGATGTGTGGGAACATGCCTATTACCTGAAGTACCAGAATAAGCGGGCAGACTACATTAATGCGTTTTGGAATGTTGTTAATTGGGATGAAGTGGCGAAACGACTGAACTGATTTGGCTTCGCCTGCCGAAGCTATCTTACTTAGCTGTTGCGATTACGCAGAATACGAATAGCGAAGGCAGGAACGTGGTCATCTGGGAGGAAGTAAGGAAAAGAATTTGAAGATTCGATAATTAGGTAATTTAATAAACGATTCTTCTTCCTAAACACTGCTGGCTGTCTATTGATTATGAATTAGTTGCCTTTTAGCAGAAACAAAGTCTATATACTTGATACTCGATACTTTTTACTATCCGTAGTAAATTTACGTAGGATAGTGATACTTTCTGCTATTTTCCTATTTTTGCCATCCCGTTTCAAACAAATTCGTGATACACGTGTTCTAGCTCCGACTGTTGTCAGAGCGGTTTGAGTTAAGAAAGATATTAGTCCGTTCAGAATACCGACGGGCCACTTACAGAGGAATTATTCCTCCTTAGCTCAGCTGGTTAGAGCACATGACTGTTAATCATGGGGTCCCTGGTTCGAGCCCAGGAGGGGGAGCTCAAAGCAGCACAATTGTGCTGCTTTTTGTTTTTCCATGAGGGCGAGAAGTTTATCCTGCGCGAAGTCGAAGGAAGCCCAGCTTGCACTCCGTAGCCTTGCGAAGGAGAGGAGGGGGAGCAATTTCAAAGGTGCCATCGTAACTGATGGCATTTTGCATTTTATGCCCCTGCAAATCATTAATATTGTCTGTGATTAGCCTGAATGCTTCATCGATTGGGTTGGTTCGATACTATTTTTTATTAAAGACTAGCTTTTGTGGAAATATTGAATCAATAATCTACTTTCCAATCCATAACAATTATTGCTTACATTTGAACTGGATTTGATTTCCACTCTGAATTTTTCTTAATTCAAAATCAAGAATTCATCGAGACGACCTGATCAGGATGAATTATTACTGCCTCATTCAAACATTTTAATTGGCGATTGCACGAAATGTTGTGTGCATTGAATTAATTTTTGTATAACTATTTTAAAATCGAAAAAAATGATAAAAAATTACTTGTTATTGCTATTGGTATTGAATTGCCTGGTTGCAAATGTAATAGCTCAAGCCCCTAACTGGCAATGGGCAACATCAATTGGCGGAACGGGAGCTACCAACGAAGGGATTGCCAGGATAAAGGTTGATGTTGTAGGTAATGTGTATGGAGTGGGAGTATTCAATGGTACGGTGGATTTTGATCCGGGGACCGGAATATTTAATTTAACGTCCTTTAGTGGTCGCGACATTTTCATATATAAGTTGGACGTGGCCGGCAATTTTAGTTGGGCAAAACAGATTGGAGGCACCGGTATTAATGATAATGGTATGGATATCGCATTGGACTCGTTAAATAATATATATATCCTGGGTTATTTCGATGGGACAACTGATTTTGATCCTTCCTCTGCAGTTTATAATTTAACATCAAGTGGCAGTTCTTTTATTTCCAAATTTGACAGTGCAGGTGGTTTTCAATGGGTAAGCGCAATTGGCGAAATGGGCACAGGTTCATTCGCCCTGGATCTTTCCGGCAATATATATATAACAGGGGGTTTCAGTGGAACTATTGACTTTGATCCGGGTGTTGGAGTGTTCAATTTAACAGCCTCAGCCTCCACGGGTGGTGCTATGTATATTTCAAAATTCAGTGGAACCGGATTATTTAATTGGGCCAAACAATTTGGCGGATATAACGATTATGTTTATGCAATAGCAGTTGACTATTCAGGAAATGTTTTTACTACAGGCACCTTTAACGGTTCAAGTGACTTCGACCCCGGCGTAGGGACATATTATCTTACAACTTTTCTCAACCCACCTCCTTCTGCAGACTGGGAACCCTTTATTTTAAAATTAGACAGTACTGGTA
>JANOXC010000058.1:0-15003 GCA_031418215.1 Bacteroidota bacterium | reverse complement strand
ATTTGAATCGCTCCGCCACTAATGATGTTACATCAAACACCAAAATTTACCATGATTTAAGCAGAGGGAATAACTGCATCGGCCTTACTTTAGCGTTCCATGAGATGTTTGGATTGGCACATCATAACGGACAGGAAAGTTAAAAGTTTTTTCTTAACGCATCATCTAATCAATGGCTGTTACGACTTAGGCTTCAATTCACATTGGTGAGACCCTGATTTCTTTCCTGGCACAAAATAAAAATATTATTTTGGTGAGCCCCAGCTTATTCTAACATTTAGCCCTTGAATAAATACTACTTCTATAGCCTCTTTAATTTCCGTGCCGTCAAGCAAATATATTGGTTCACCTTTTGAAATTTGCTTAGGATCAATTGTTTTTTTGCAAGTATTTAATGTCAATCTTTTTCGGCATCCGGTTGCAGATTCTTTATTTTTTTTTTGGAGTTTTACTTTACCATTCCTATCAATTTCAAAAAAAAATCAGAATAAGGATTAGAATTGGGATCTGCGAAAAGACCACTGTCAAAAGAATATGCCTGATTAGGAACTAGCATTAACGGAGTTTCTTTAGGATTTGAGGGGGTATAATCTTTATGCTTTGAAGATAAATAATATAGGTTTTTGTAGTCGCGTGTATTTACATCAATATTTACGGTTTTTAACAGGAAAAAAATAATATTTTGTTCAACAAAAAAGATGATTATAATGTAATTCGGTTAACAAAATAAATTCTATTAGCTTAGTTGACGGTCTATATATTTTAAGACAATGATCTAAAGGGAATCATTGCTAATAGCGAAATGCAAGAAATATTTAAATGGTATAAACACCATTAAGCATAATTAAATCATGCATAGATGGTGGAATGCTGAAAAACAAATTTCTTAAACTCGCTATTAGCGGGAGCTTTATTTGTATGCTATTGCAGCACTTGATGGTCCGGTCAATGGAATAAGAGCAGTTGATTTGAAACCAACTGTATTTGCCCATTTATTGAATTCAGCAAAGGTGTAATCAAATCCTTTGCCTGTTTCAATCAGCATATTTAAGCTCATCATCAAACCAAAAACATTTTTATTCCGCTCATTATCTATTATCCCTTCAATAGCTACAAAAGCACCTCCGGATGGTAATGCATCGTAAGCTTTCTGCATCAACATTATTTTGGTTTCTTCATCCCAGTCATGCAAAATATTTCCCATCACTACAACATCGGCATGGGGAATAGCATCTTTAAAGAAAGCGCCTTTACCTGTTTTTACCCGGTCGGCTAATTGAAACTGTTGTATTGTTGCATTGGCAATCGGTTCGACCGGAGGCAAATCCCAGGTAGTACAATTCATGTGTACCTGATGTTTGGCAACCATCAACGACAGCATACCTGCCGACCCTCCAACATCAACCAAGGTTTTATATTTAGAGAAATCGAACGATTTTGAAAATGCCATAAAATTTCCCATTTGAATTCCAGTCATGGCATTGATAAATTCTTTTAACCTATCGGCATCAGCATATAAGGTCTCAAAAAGGCTTCCTCCGTTTTTTGCTTCGTTCTGTGGAAGACCTGTCATTAAACCTTCTTCCAGATTGCCCCAAAAATTGTAGAGGCGATTGTTCAACATCTCCAGCATTCCTCCAATATACGAAGGTTTCTTTTTGTCGAGAAAGAAATCAGTGTCGGCACTGTTTGAATATGTTGCAGTTTCAAGCAAGCCCTCCCGTTTTAGAAAACCAAATGCTGCAAGCGCATCCAAATAATCGTAAACATTGCGGTTGGTGCATTGTAAACCTAAATGAGATTTCAGCTCAATGGCAGACATTGTTTTCTTTTCAGCAAGTGTTGTAAATAGCTGAAACTTGACTGCGGATAAAAGAATTTTTGAAGCCCAAAAACCGGTGCCAATTTTCATGATGTTTTCAGGAGTTGGGTGATTGTGATGTTGTTCCATTTTTTATTTTTTTTGCCTACTCTGCAACGTTTTCGGCTTACCCGTTGATTTTAGTGATTAAAATTAATGAATTTCTGTTGAATCTGTAATTAGCTAAAAAACAACCGCTATCGTTTTTCAATTATAAGAAGTCGACTTTAGGGAAGCACGCTACATATTGTCTACACTGAGCTTAAAAGGAGGCACAAAGCTTCATTTAACCAATTGCATAGAGGAGCTATTATATATGCCCTTTATATTTTGGGTCATAGTCCACCGTCCATTCAATACCATATTTGTCTCTAAACATTGCAAAGTAAGAACCCCATGGACTGTCAGCAATCGGCATTTCAATAATTCCTCCTGCTGAAAGTCCGTTAAATAAACGATCAGCCTCCTCACGGCTTTCTGCACTGATTGCAATTTTACTTCTGTTTTCGTTTTCATTTACTCGTCCCATACTTTCAGGAACGTCATTTGCCATTAACACATTTTTACCAATAGGGAGTGCAATGTGCATTATTTTATTTGCTTCTTTTTCTGCTATAGGAAAATCAGGACTTGCCATTTCTTTGAAACGAATTATTTGTGCAAACGCTCCACCAAAAACTGATTTGTAAAAATTGAATGCTTCTTCGGCATTTCCATTAAAGTTAATATAAGGATTGATTTGTGCCATAATTTTATTCTTTTTTTATACAGTAATTAATTTTTCAATTTCAAATTTAGTCATTTGCATAAAAGCAGACATTACTTTCGGTACTTTTTCCGGATCATTCATTAATTTCCCTAAAATTGAAGGAGCAACTTGCCAGGACACACCAAATTTATCATTAAGCCAACCACCATCCAAATGCCGAACTTTCAGCATGGGATTAACGCACTGCTGTTCAATTACTGAACAAAGTCCTTCTTTTTAATATTTATTCATTGTTAATTGTTTATCATTCGGTATTATCAACGTTGGTTTTAAATTTAAGGTGTTGATTAGGGCTTTACTTTTCATGAGCCGGGCACTTATAATTATATGTTATCGGAATACCAGACTACCTGCACGAATGAATGTTTTTCTATTTCCCGCGAACGTTATTTTGTAATAATCATCCTTTCCATCATAGAAAATTCTTCTTAATGAGCTTGCAATCTCCATACTCGGACTTCTGAAAATTAAAAAGGCTGCCTCGTTCTTTTGAGACAGCCTTTTTAACTTCTTAAAAAACTTTTTTTACTCTTTCACTATCCGCGTTTGCATCATCGTTTCACCTGATTGCAGGATAACTATATATAAACCGACAGCTAAATTTTTGGTATCAATAACGTAGTTGTTATTCCCTTCCACCGCATTTTTAGTTGCTGAAAGAACGACCTGACCTGTTATGTTTATCACTTTTAAATTATATATATCAGCAACAACTGATTGAAATGAAATATTCATTTCATCGTGTGCAGGGTTGGGGAAAACAATAATACTGTTTGCTGAAGTTAGTATTTCTCCATCGTCTTCCATTCTTGTACAGTTTGTTACATTCACATTCTTACTTCTCGTAGCACCGCTTCCGCAGACGTTATTTGCTTTCACATTTATCGTTTTTGTTCCTGTAGCTGTGCCAAAGAAATTTACTGTGACGCTCGTTGCTGTGGTAGTAAACGGATTAACAGGGATGCCACCTGTAGAGAATTTAATAGTACTTGTGGCAGATGACCAGGTATATGATGTGGCACCACTTGTTCCCGAAACAGTAAAGGTTTTAGGTGAATTGCTTTTTTTACAGGCAGCATTTGGTCCTGAAATTTTTGGTGCAGGCAGCACAGAATTAAGGGAAAGTTCACGCTCACGACTAAACCCTTTACAGTTGCTCGCCTTTACTTCCAGTTCGCAATGTGAACAGTTGCCAATCAGAACTGAAACAGTATTAGTTCCCTGTCCGCTTACAATAGTTCCACAGGTAATTGACCAAATGTAACCCGTTTCATTGGTTGCAGTTGTTGAAAAGGTATAGGTGCTTCCCGGACAATATCCATATACATTTCCTGTTTTGCCATTAATTGCAGTGGGCTTTGAAGGAACTGACGTAGCCACTTTTACAGTAACCGAAGCAGAACTTGTACAGCCCTGCCCCGTAGTAGCCGTAACTGTATAAGTAGTGGATTGATTAATGTTTGATGCATTAACCACTGCAGTATTATTGCTTTGAAGGGTAGTTCCCGCAGGAGATGCTGTCCATGAATAGGTTATTATGTTAGGGACTCCGTTTGTTATAGTTATGACGTAATCTTCTGCTTCTCCCCAATCGCTGTTTATGCAAGCCTCACTCACTCCAGGGCCCGGAGGAAACCAACCGGTTAACAAACGCAACCTTGTAACACCATTGTAGGCATTTGCAGGAACATTAAAATTAATGGTACCCGTTGTTAAATTGCCAACATTACCTGATACTCCTATGCTTTCTGATGCACTAAAGGTACCATCCTGGTTATAATCGATCCATCCTCTTATAAAACAATCTGGGAAGAGACCTCCTGCTACAGACATTGTATAAGCTGTATTACCCGATAAATTGGTGGTGGTAGCTCCTGATTGCGGAAACAAGGTATAAAAAGGCGAGGGGGCGTCTGCACTTGGATTGTTCAAAGTTGTGCCATCAATACTGACCAATGAAATATAATCACCATCAATAGTGCCAACACCATAGTACGGTGTGCAATAGGAAGAGACAGGAGTTTGGGCAGAAGCGGTTAAAACACTATTGCCAGGTTTACAGACAGTGGTGGCTGATGCTGTTGCGGCAACTGAAACATAACTGATAATATTTAAGGTATTCGATGTGGCCGAACAAGTAGCTTTGGTTTGCACTACATCATAGCTGCCGGCAATGGTTGCATTGTAAGTAAGCCCGCTTCCAACAACGGTATTGTTTCTGCGCCATTGATAAGTGGCGTTGGGATCAGCGTTATAAACTGATAATATAAGTGAATTGCAAAGTATCGAATCGGGTGCTCCTATCTGTACAAAACAGTAAGGCGTAGTATCGGGATTAAGTGCAAGTTGTAATGCAGCATAGGCGTTTACAAGGCCGTGACCGGTTTCATTGTTCCAGTTACCATTAGGTTGATTTGGATCGGGAGCAGGGGCATAATTATACAATGGCAGTTTGGTGCAGCTTAACTCCAATATCCGGGTTGCTTGGCTCACAGTTAATGAACTATCAACCGATAGTATGAGCGCCATTACACCGGCAGCAGCAGGACAGGCAGCCGAGGTACCATTAAAACCATTGACATAATCTCCTGCCGTTCCTGAATTGGTATTATATCCGTCCGCACCATGTATGTCGGTTGTGGTTATCCCTACACAAGGGGCAACAACATCAAGGCCTTTTCCATAATTAGCCCCCCATAAATCTCCATCGCAGGAGGTTGGCGATTTTCGTTCTCCACACATGGAGATACCCCCGACTGCAATTACCTGCGGATTGCTGGCAATAGCAGAAACAGAAGAATTCGCATTGGCGCTTGCGAAAAACACAATACAACCTTTGCCCCCCCGGCCAAGTGTAACTGCTCTATCTATAGCATCATCAATGACACTACTTAAACCAGTAACGTATGAATTGGAGATTACATCAGCCCCTTGTAACCTTACGTAATCAAAACAAGCCGCCGCCGATACATCTGTAAATGGAATATTTGCTCCGAAAAGAACAGCAGGAATTATTTTGCAATTGGGCGCAACACCGGCTACGCCTATACCATTGTTAGCAATTGCAGCAACAATACCTGCACAACCAGTGCCGTGGGCATCTGTTGTATAGGTATAGCCCCCGTCACCGGGATTGGAAGTCATCGTAAAACCGTTAAATCCCTGTAACAGGTTCGCTTGAAGGTCAGGATGGGTAAGATCAACACCTTCATCAATAACACCAATTTTAATATTGGGGTTACCCATGGTAATATCCCATGCCTGCAGTATTTTCATGTCAACACCGGGTGTGCCGTTATATTGAGCAGCAGAACCTGTGTTATTGTGCGCCCATTGCAGATCATACAATGGATCGTTTGGAGGGGCAGTTGCTTTAACATCGTAAGTGCTCTTATTAGGCTCGGCATATTCAAAAAGTTGGCTTTCATAAAAAAGATTTGCCATGGCAAGTCCGTCATAACCTCCCTGCTTGCCTGCGGCAAGTATATATATATCTTCCTGAAAAGGATATTTTTTCACCAGTGTGCAACCGGTTCTATCCATCAACTCTTGCACCCTGGAAAAACTGACAGACTTTTTTAATTTTACGATGAACGCTCTTCCGTAACTAACATATTGTCCTGATTCATTCTTAAAAACGGGGCGCACATATAACAGGTCTGGAGAACTTTTCAATTTTGTAATTGCAGCAACAGCTTCTGCTTTTCGTACGTTTTTTCCAAACTTAACGAGCACCTGGTTACTATAGGAAATTGCCTGTAATGAATCTTCAGCAATAGCAATCAATTTTGCTATTGATTTTTTAAGTTCTGCAAAAGACCGACCCGGTATAGGCTCAATAATTAATCGGTCATAAGAAACCGGGTAATAAACTTTTTCTCCTTTATAGTAATAAGAAATTTGTTCTCTTGATTGTGCATTTGCACTTGGGGAAAACATCATCCCGATAACAATTGGGACGATGAAAACAGAAAGCATTTTTTGTAGTTGTTTTTTCATGATTAATTGGTCTTTATAGGTTATAAAGTAATTTTAGTTAATCAAATTTTGTCAGATAATTTGTAAATCATTCAATAATTATTTGGTTAAAAGTACAATTAACTAAAACAGATCGCACTACCTGAAATGGGTAGTTTTTTTAGTGGGTATTTAAACCTTCTCTGCAAACCCGAACAGGTAATTAATTTGATTGGGTAGCGCTTTTGCTGGGCCTTATCGCCTCGGAGAATCTAAATTTCGATATAAGAAGAACTCAGATAAGAAATCTTATCCTAGTCAACGTTACGACTTTATTTTGCATGTACAAAATAAAAGCGGCTATAATCTTTCGCGACTGATTATTGCCTTCACACTGTTTGAAGTCGCTCTGTCGCCAACGGGTTGCGTATAACCGTCCGTGAATACTCAACTATTAGCAATAAGATATGTCGTTCAATTACCCACAAACTTTATTTTTTCACGACAAGTTTTTTCGTTGCAATAAAACCTGCTGATTGAATTTGTACAATATAAATTCCGGCTGCAAAATCTTCAGTGTTTACTGCTATCTTTTGCGTTTGATTTGCCGTTGTTGAGTAAATTATTTTTCCGGTAATGTCTGTGATGGTTACTTCAACTTCTTTGTTCTTGCTACCCAAATCGATGGTGAGATGGTTATTGGCAGGATTGGGAAAAAGATTTATTGATGCAGCAAAAGAATTTTCACTTATTCCCGTGGCAGTTGTTTGTCCGGCAAGAATGGATTGGTTGGGAATGGTGTTGTAGGCATAAGCTTTTACAGTACAAGACACCGTAGTCGAAGTGCTGGCAACAACTACATTCAAACGCGCCCAACCAAAATAGGTATTAGCACCTACTGATAATCGCAAACCAATATAATAGTCTGTAGGATTCGTCCAGCTTCCAAATGAACCAGGAACAACAGGGCATTGTGGTCCTGCACTACCTGTTACAATAGATCGCAATGTAACACCATTTGTACTAAAAGAAAGATTATTACCTATTGGATAATTGGTAGATATAGGACTGGCAGCTGCTAAATTTCCACCTTGGGAAATTATGGAAACTGACTTTGTATCTGAAAAATTTTGCCATGCGCAAGTGAAATGGTTATGGGAGGCCCTTAGCGTAAAATCAACTGTACCATCATTATTTAAATCAAGATCATAGGATTTGCTGCATGGATAGCTTGAACATATCATGCTCGTATCCGGATTCACATCCGTGTAAACAATTTGTGCATTTGCACTTGCAGAAAACATCATCCCGATAGCTATGAGCACGATGAAAATAGAAAGTTTTTTTAGTAGATTTTTTTTCATTTGATCAATTTTTTAAGTGTGTACAAATTTTATTTTTTAATAATAAGTTTTTTCATTCCAATAAAACCTGCTGATTGAATTTTTACAACATAAATTCCGGCTGCAAAATCTTCAGTGTTTACTTCTAACTTTTGTTCCCAATAGCTATCGGGATCACTTGCCGTTGTTGAGTAAATTATTTTTCCGGTAATGTCGGTGATGGTTACTTCAACTTCTTTGTTCTTGCTACCCAAATCGATAGTGAGATGGTCATTGGCAGGATTGGGAAAAAGATTTATTGATGAAGCAAAAGAATTTTCACTTATTCCCGTGGCAGTTGTTTGTCCGGCAAGGATGGATTGGTTGGGAATGCTGTTGTATGCGTAATCTTTAATCGTGATATCTAAGCCATCGCCTCCCGCATCAAGCCGTGCCCAACCGTAGTAAATATTACCAGCGACTTGAATTTTCAATGCTAAATATTTATCAACAACGCTGTGCCAAAGCCCAAAAGAGGGTAAATAGTGAGGCAGTACAAAAGCTTGCGCAGGCGTACAGTAACCAAGTGGAAGACTGCAGTCTGCTCTATTGTTATACAATAACTGATGCTGTAAATTTGTCCAGAGAGGAGAAGATGCATTAATTGAATCTCCAGAATTCAACTTTGCTGCTTGACCGTTAGTATAATCAGATACCCAACTTAAGCCAGTCGGTTTAATTCGTGTAGTGTCAAGTCGGATATAACAGTTGCCTCCACAACCCAGGAAAGTCCACCACGCAGTAAATGTAAAATCATTTTGACCATCATTGTTTAAATCAATGTTGTAACTTCCAGAATTTAGAGTTTTATCGGGAATAATATCTGTGTAAACAATTTGTGCATTTGCACTTACAGAAAACATTATCCCGATAGCTATCGGGACGATGAAAGCATAAAACTTTTTTAGTAGTTGTTTTTTCATTTTATTTTTGTTTTTAGTCCCGATCCCGAGTACTCGGGACGGGTGTTTGAATAAATTATTGTTATTTTAACGGTACAAAGGTTGAGTAAATATTACAACCAACCAATGCCATAAATAAGGTGTTTTATTGACACAAAATGAATAAAACACCATGTTCAAGGGATTTCAGGTGAAATATGAACCGGTTACCTTTGTTGCGATTTAATTGCATAATTTTAAAGTTCCCAGCTGATATAAGCATTAGATATGAAAAGTTTTCTCCGACTTGTTTCCGCTTTATTCCTTTGCGTAGTTTCATTTAATTCTGCTCTTGCACAGCAAAATATAATTGACTCTTTGCAAACGTTGATAAAAAATGATAAGGAAGACACAAGCAAAGTAAATCACCTCAACGGCCTCGGAAGAAAGCTAATGTATTCAAACCCCGATACTGCCATTATATTCTGCAATCAGGCTCTTGATCTTGCAAAAAGAATAGAATGGAAAAAAGGCATCTCCAATTCTCTGGGTAATATAGGTTATTCTTATTCTCTATTAGGCGATTATTTTAAAGCATTGCAGTGTAATTCCAATGCTTTAAAAATGGCAGAAGAACTCAACGATAAAAACATTGTTGCATCGATACTCGGTAATATTGGACTTATCTATTATCATAAGGGCGATTATCTCAAAGCACTGGATTATTATTTTAACGCTTTGAAGATTGCGGAAGAACTTGGAGACAAAAATGCAATTACAAGACACCTCTGCAACATCGGTATTGTCTATTATTTGCAGGAAGATTTTCCCAAAGCGCTTGACTATTTTCACAAATCATTGAAAATAGCAGAAGAACAAGGGAATAAGCAATATCAGGCAAATAATATTGGAAATATTGGTAGTATCAATCTTAAACAACAGGACTACCCTAAAGCTTTGGACTATTTTTTTAAGGATTTGAAACTACAGCAAGAACTTGGAATTAAAGATGGCGAAGCGATGGCTCTTGGTAATGTAGGAATTGCTTATAGCATGCAAGGCGATTATCCTAAAGCATTTGACTATCAATATCAGGCGTTGAAAATGAGGGAAGAATTGGGTGATAAGAATGGAATTGCAGAAACTCTCGGAAACATCGGTATGGATTATACTTCAACCGGAAAGTTTAAAGAAGCAGAATCGTATCTGAAAAAAGCAATTGCACTTGACAATAGTATTGGTAATTTGAATGATTCAAGACAATTTGAAGAATCACTCTCTCATCTTTACGATACCACTGCGCAGTTGGCAGTTCGCAATAGACAGTTTGCAATAGCAGCTGAGAAATATAAGCTTTCGCTGATGCATTATAAAAAAGCAATAGCCTTAAATGATACGCTTTTTAGTAAGGAGAAGAATGATGAAATCACCCGTAAGGAAATGAATTACGAGTTTGAGAAAAAAGAAGCTGAAATAAAAGCCGAACATGAAAAGCAACTGGCAGTTGCAGATGTAGAAATCAAAAAACAAACATTGATAAGGAATTTTTTCATTGGCGGACTTGCTTTACTATTGATACTATCCTATTTTGTTTACAATAACTTTAGAACAGCGAGTAAATTGAAGTTGCAAAACATCCGTAACAAAATTGCAAGTGACCTTCACGATGATGTAGGCTCTACGTTAAACAGTATTTCGGTTTACAGCGAAGTGGCGAAACAAAAATCTCCGGCTGTGGTGGATGAACTGGAACAGATTGGAGATGCTTCAAGAAAAATAATTGAAGTGATGAGCGATATTGTGTGGACCATCAATCCAAAGAATGACACATTTGAAAATATCATTTCGCGCATGGGCACACTTGCGTACAACTTGCTAAAGGCAAAAAACATTGAACACACATTTCAGGCTGACGAAAGTTTAAACGATACAAAACTTTCTCTGGAATCGAGAAGAAATTTTTACCTGATTTTTAAAGAAGCGCTTAACAATCTTGTAAAGTATTCCAATGCTACGCGTGCATCCATCGTGTTAACCAATGAAAATGGATTTATAAAATTAGCAGTTCGGGATAATGGAGTTGGATTTGACGTCGCTCAAACTTCAAGGGGTAACGGATTGCTCAATATGAAAAACCGCGCGGAAGAAATGAAAGCGCAATTGAAGATTGAGTCACGGCCGGGAGATGGAACTACCGTGGAATTAATTATAAAAGCATGAGGATAGAAGTAAGAAGTAGGATGTCTGAAATCAGAAGTAAGAAATATGAAGTCAGAAGTAGGAAATATGAAGTAGGAAATCAGAAGAAAGAAATATGAAGTAAGAAGCAAGAATGTAGAATTTAGAAATTGGATATCAGGCCTCAGACCTCCGAACTCAGACCTCTTTCTTCTGACCTCTGACCTCTGACCTCAGTCCTCTTACTTCTGACCTCCGACATCCGGGAAAATATGTATCATTAAGCAAATAATAAAAACATGCCTCCGATAAAAACATTTCGCGACCTTGAGGTTTATGAACTGTCCCGCAAGCTTGCCTTGAAAATATTTATTCTGAGCAAAAAATTTCCTCCGGAAGAAAAATATTCTTTAACGGACCAGGTCAGGCGCTCATCAAGGTCAATAGCAGCAAATATTGCAGAGGGATGGGGCAAGAGAATTTATGAAGATGTTTTTAAAAGACATTTGATTGATGCACTTGGTTCTCTGGAGGAAACGAAATCATGGTTGCTATCCGGTTGTGATTGCGAATACATTAAAGAAAAAGAATGTGACTCACTATTTATAGAATATGAATTGTTGGGAGGAAAGATTTATACCCTCCATAAAAACTGGAAATCAATATAAAATCAGGAAGAATGAAGTAAGATGTCAGAGGTAAGAAGTCAGATGTATGATTTCATACTTCTTACCTCCGACTTCTTACCTCCTACATCAAACCTCAAAAAAGGATGAAAACAATAAGAGTAATTATTTTTGAAGACAACAGGAATTTACGTGAGGGATTGTTCCAGCTTATAAATGGCACTCCGGGATTTGAATGTACCGGAGCGTTTGCCAACTGCACCGACATTGTAAATGACATCAGGCAAACAACCCCTGATGTTATTTTGATGGATATTGAAATGCCCGGCATATCGGGAATTGAAGCAGTGCTGATCGCAAAAGAAAAATTTCCTGAGGTGAAAATTCTGATGGAGACCATTTTTGATGACAACGATAAAATATTTCAATCCATTTGCAACGGGGCAGAAGGGTATATTCTAAAAAGCACACCTCCGGTTCAAATGCTTGATGCGATTAAGGAAGTTTATGAAGGTGGTTCTCCAATGACACCAAGCATAGCAAGAAAAGTATTGAAGATGGTAAAACATAAACCATCAGCAGAAACAGTGAATGACTTTGACCTTTCAGAGCGCGAGAAAGAAGTTGTGAAATATCTTGTGCAAGGAATGAGCTATAAATTGATTGCAGAATCCTGCTTCATCAGTCCCGAAACGGTAAACGGTCACATCAAAAATATTTACAAAAAGTTGCAGGTTCATTCCAAAACAGAAGCAGTGGCGAAAGTAATTAAAGGAAAGATTGTTTGAAGAAAGTTTCCCCCCGATAAACCCCGACAACCATCGTGAAGGGATTTCACTCCCAATGCTTCGGGATTTGTTTTATAACTTTTCTGCGTTCGACTTTTTGGTAATTTTATAAAATGTGACTTAACTTTATTTTTCCACGACAAGTTTTTTCGTTGCAATAAAATCTTCTGTTTGAATTTGAACGTTGTAAATTCCCGCTGCAAAATATTTTGTGCTCACCACAATATTTTTTGTTTCTATTGCAGTAGTTGTGTAAATTATTTTTCCGGTGATGTCGGTAATGCTCACTTCCACTTTTTTATTGGTGATTGGCAAAACGATGGTGAGATGGTTGTTTGCAGGATTGGGAAAAAGATTTATTGATGAAGCAAAAGAATTTTCAATTATTCCTGTGGCAATTGTTTGTCCGGCAAGGATGGGTTGGTTGGGAATAGAATTATAAGCGTAGTCCATCAGGGTAAACGAGGTGGCCGACGAGGTGGTGAGCCGGGCCCAGCCATAGTGGGTTGCTCCGGCAATATCGAAGCGTAGGCCGAGATAGCGCGGCCCCGGGTTCTGTATCCAAGCGAGATCCCATGTTATAGAGGGAGCAGGAACGCAATTGCCCGGAAACGGGCCGATCGAGCAGGTACCACCCGGTTGAGCACTTCTTATTTTGCCATTGCTCGCGCTCATGCTCAGACCAGCGCCGATAACCTGTCCAGCCTGGAGGCATTGCGGCCATTGAATGGAATAATACGTCACATAGGCAATAACATTGGTGGCGACCGGAACTATCAAGACTTGGTACTCCGGTGTGGCCATGAGACAGCTACCACAGTGATACGGGATCTGCTTGGTGATGAGCAAGTAGTCTGCCTGGCCATTGTTATCGAGGTCGAGGTAGCAGCTGTCATTGCTACCACTGTAGGTGGCATCCGGGATCACATCGGTATAAATAATCTGTGCATTTGTATACGTAAATGAAAATATCATCATGATGATGAAAGCAGAAAGCTTTTTTAGTTGTTGTTTTTTCATTTGGTTGATTTTTACATGGTTGAATTGAATTTATTTTTTAATAACAAGTTTTTTCGTTGCAATAAATTCTGCTGTTTGTAATTGCACAACATAAATTTCGGCTACACGCAATTGGCTGCGTACGCGTTATATTTTTTCTTTTACCATTTCTCTAATCGCATTTAAAAACCAATAACTTCTTCGTGAGTATTTTGGCAGCACTTTCTAATCGGTAATAATATATACCGTCAGGGAATTCGGCAATGTTAAGTTGAATTTGATGTTTGCCTGAAGGGAAATTACCATTTACCAACTCCCTGATTTTTTTACCAAAGGAGTCATAAATGTCAATTTTTATTGTGCTCTGTACAGGCACTTCAAACGCAATGGTGGTAATTGAGCTGACAGGATTTGGATTATTTTGAAACAACGAAATCGATTGGGAAGGATTTGTTACATCGTTGATTCCCGTAGTAAATGATGCACATGAAAATGAAGCAAAGGTTGCCCAATGCATTGGGAGGGTTCTTTTTGCATGTTCATCTGCCATATCATAAGAGTGTATTGCACCAGGCTGAAGCACTACATTAGGGAAAGAGTTGCTGATTCCTTTTGCGGCTAATGAGTCAACAAACTGTTTATTGACTTCTTTGTTACCCAAGGCATTAAAAGAAACAGAAGAAATGTGAAAAGACATTTGCCGAATACTATCCAGTGTAACCGGGTCGGCTTGTGTTAAAATATTAGTTACACTATGGGCTAACATGTATGCCGTATCGGTAGGCGAACCGAACGGAGGAGCCAAAAGAGGTGCCCAGCTAGGTTGGAACCAAGCTTTATCATCCCAGGGCCCGGGGGTTACCGGATAATCAAGGTCATAAAACATTAATGTACCATCGTAACTACCTACAGAAGAGAAAACCCCCGGGTGCTTAAGCGCATAAAGTGTAGAGGCAAAGCCGCCCATCGAAAACCCATCCACTCCTCTGGCACACCATTGGGGGATGGTGCGAAAAGCAGAATCAATGTGTGGAATTAAATCCTGAAAAAAATAATCTTCAAATGCACCTGTCCCTATTCCGGAATCGGTTGCCAGGTCAGGTCGCAGCATGTTCACAATTCCCCAGCCTCCCGTATTTCCTCCGGTACTGGGCCCCACCAGAATCATTTTGCCAATCGTTCCACTAGCTATTAAACTATCTGCCACATCTTTTAGTGTTTTGCCATTTGCTGTAAATTGGGGATTGAACCACTCCGTTTCAACCAACCGAAGAAAATACACACTTGGATAATGAGATGTGTCTGCGCTATATCCATCGGGTAAATAAATCAGGTAAGATTTATTCACGCCTAAAGCAGCGGAATAAAAAGTATGCGTTTCAACAACCGATTGAGCATGCAGCATGGTGTTGAAACCTAAAAGAAGAAATATTAGAATCTGCTTTTTCATTTATTTTGGTTTTGAATAAAGTTAAGAACTATTGTACAATCAATTTCACATTCTTAGCCGCACCGTTACCGCAACTGATGCTTACGATGTAAACACCCTGTGCAAGTGATGC
>JANOXC010000057.1:0-4990 GCA_031418215.1 Bacteroidota bacterium | reverse complement strand
CCAAGAATTCGGGGGAAGCATCTCACAAGTATCACTTAAAAATATAACCTCTTGCAAAGCATCAAACCTGCTCCTAAAAAGATCCGGAGATTCTTCGTTGACACTAAGAATGACAAAGGGTAGCTGGCCATTAAACCTTTTGGCTAACCCCTAAATCTTAAGATTAAATTTAAAACTTTAAGCTTTAAACAAAAAACTTTCCCCAATCCTTTGAACATTAAATATATTTCCTATTTTTGCCCTCCCTTAATCAGAAATAGTAATAAGAACATAAAATGAAACGTACCTTCCAACCTTCGCTTCGTAAACGTAGAAATAAACATGGCTTCCGTGAGCGGATGAGCAGTGCCAATGGCCGCAGGGTTCTTGCTGCACGCAGGAGAAAAGGCCGTAAAAAGCTTACCGTTTCCGACGAAAGAAGCCATAGGAAGTAATTTTTAATTGCTCTAAAAATATTAAGGCAGCCTGAGGGTTGCCTTTTTTTATGCCCTGCATTCAGGAAAAAGCAGGCAGTAAAAACAGTGGCATTAAGTAGTTTTTGATTTTATTCCTTTTTGTCATGCTGAGGTACGAAGCATCTAAAGAACATCATTGTAGAATATTTCCTCTTGTAAAGCAGCAAACCTGCCTGCATTAAAATCAAGAGATCCTTCGTTACTCTCAGGATGACAACAAGAGGAATGAATGGCTATTGCCTAACTCCTAATCCGTACTCCCTTTTTTTTAGTCTTGGTTCTTGGCTCTAGCTTCCAGTATCTTGATACTTGATACTTGATACTAACTACTTGATACTAATATCTTGATACTCCCGAAAAAACTTGTTGTCAATTCAGAATCAAACAACTAAATTTGCGTCCCTTTTCCAAAATGCTATCAGTCCGGAATGTCCCGGCTGTCAAAAACATTAGGATTTAATACCAAAAAATGGAGAAAAACTCCCAATTAAATTTCGCAGTTCCCGACCCCAACGATTTCGATTGGGACAATACGGGCAAATCCTTTGAATCTTACAAAGGCGACGATCGTGCGCGCTTAGAATCGTTTTACGACGACAAACTAAACCAGATCCTCGAGCACCAGATCGTTAACGGTACCATCATTGGCATTACCTCTAAAGAGGCCGTTATCAACATCGGTTACAAAAGTGATGGCATGGTGCCACTAACAGAGTTCCGTCACATGCCCGATCTTAAAATTGGTGATGTTGTGGAAGTTTATGTAGAAACTACAGAAGACAAAAACGGTCAGCTGTTGCTTTCTCACAAACGTGCACGTGCCCTCAAATCATGGGAGCGTGTTAATGATTCATTGACCAATGATGAAATCATCACCGGTTTTGTGAAATGCCGTACCAAAGGCGGACTCATCGTAGACGTATTTGGTATCGAAGCCTTCTTGCCGGGCTCACAAATTGACGTAAAACCAATCAGGGATTACGACATTTTCGTTGGCAAAACAATGGAATTTAAAATTGTAAAGATCAACCAGGAATTCAAGAACGTTGTTGTTTCTCACAAAGTGCTTATCGAAAATGAACTCGAAAAACAAAAGATCGAGATCATGTCGAAACTTGAGAAAGGACAAGTGTTAGAAGGTACTGTAAAGAACATAACTTCTTATGGTGTGTTTATGGATCTTGGCGGTGTAGATGGATTATTACATATCACCGACATCAGCTGGGGACGTATCAACCATCCTGAAGAAATATTGCAACTCGATCAAAAAGTCAATGTTGTTATTCTTGACTTCGATGATGAGAAGAAAAGAATTGCATTGGGCTTGAAACAACTTACGCCTCATCCTTGGGAATCTTTAGATGCCAACATAAAAATTGGTGATAAAGTGAAAGGAAAGGTTGTTGTGTTAACTGATTACGGTGCATTTGTAGAAGTAATTCCGGGTGTAGAAGGATTGATTCACGTTTCAGAAATGAGCTGGAGTCAGCACTTACGCAGCCCGAACGATTTTATGAAGATAGGTGATGAAGTAGAAGGTGTAGTACTTTCTATCGATCGCGAAGAGCGTAAAATATCTTTAGGTATTAAACAATTGATGCCTGATCCTTGGGGTGCTATCACTGAGAAATATCCTGTTGGTTCACAACACAAAGCCAAGGTTCGCAACTTCACCAACTTCGGTGTATTTGTAGAGTTGGAAGAAGGTATTGACGGATTGATCCACATCTCTGACTTAAGCTGGAGCAAGAAAATAAAGCATCCTGCCGAGTTCACAAAGATTGGTGATGAGTTAGAAGTAATTGTACTTGAAGTAGACGCAGAGAACCGCCGTTTAAGCCTTGGACATAAGCAACTGGAGAATAATCCATGGGAAACTTATGAAACCATCTTTACCGTTGGCAGCTTACACGATGGTGTTGTTGGTAAGGTAACTGATAAAGGTGCTTCTGTTGTATTCAGCACTTATGGTGTTGAAGCATTTGCTCCATACCGTCAGTTGATGAAAGAAGATGGAACTCCTGCTCGCGAAGGTGAGACATTAAGTTTCCGTGTGATAGAATTCAGCAAAGAAAACAAACGCATTGTAGCATCTCATACCCGCATTAATGAAGAGAAAAACCGCGAAGCAAGAGTAGCGGAGAGTGCAGAGCGTGCGAATGAGGTTCAAAGCACTGCTAAAGTGGTGAAGAAGCTGAAAGACACCAATGAGAAATCAACGTTAGGCGACATCGAAGCTTTAGCCTCTTTGAAGAGTGAGATGGAAGCTGACGCGAAGTCAAAGGAAGAATAATTTTTTAGTGCCGGGTACTGTGTACTGAGTGCTGAGTAAAATTAATATTTAAAAAAAAGCCGGACTGAGAAGTTCGGCTTTTTTTGTGATGTGATGTGATGTAATTGTATTTTAGTTAATTTTGGATTCATATCGATAATGATTTATGAGATTTAAATTCAGATTATTTTTAATTTTTAATTTATGTAACTTGGTCTTTATTAATCAAAACTATGCCCAAATACCGAATTGTTTATGGGCAATGGATGTTGGTTCCACCGATTCAGAAAATAGTGTTAGTATCAACACCGATTCTGCCGGGAATTTTTATGTGGCAGGTGGATTCTCCAGTCCTACAATTGACTTTGGTTCAATTACTCTATTTAATTCAGGAAGCAATGACATTTATCTTGCAAAATATTCTTCTGATGGTAATGTAATTTGGGCTAATTCTTATGGTGGCCTTAACTATGAACAATGCTCAAATATTAGTTTAGATAATAAAGGCAATATTTATATTACTGGACAATTCAGCAGCACAAATGTGCTATTCGGTTCAATCTTTTTAACTTATGCTGGTGGGAATGACTTGTTTGTTGCTAAACTGGATTCAGGAGGCAATGTAATTTGGGCGAATTCAATTGGTGGGCAGGGAAGTGAATTAGGATCTGGCGTAGCAGCTGATACTCTGGGTAATGTTTATGTTACAGGGCTGTTTGGAAGTACTTCTCTCGCGATTGGCTCAAGTACTTTAACAAACATGGGACAGAATGATTTTTTAATTGTTAAATACGATCAAAACGGAATACCGGTGTGGGCAAAATCAACAGGGGGAAGTAATAATGAAATTGGAAGAAATATTGTTGTCGATAAAAATAACAATGTAAATGTTACAGGTGAATTTGATGGGGCTTCCATAATTTTTGGATCTACTACATTAATAAATACAGGTTCTACCAATATCTTTTTAGTTCAATATGATCTGAATGGCAATTTAAATTGGGCTAAGTCATTTATAGGGAATAATTTAGATCAGATAAATGGAGTAACTGTGGATAGTACTGGGAATATTTATGTAGCCGGTTATTTTTATGGCAGTATTTCATTTGATACCATCACAATGAGTGGTTGGAGTGGGAATTGCGATGTTTTCTTAGCGAAATATGATGTCAATGGCAACGTTGTTTGGGCACATTCAGGAGGGGGACCCGATATAGATTATTGTCATAATTTATATACTGATGCCTCTGGAAATTGTTATCTAATAGGTGATGCCCGTAGTGCACAACTCTTGTTTGGAGCGTTAAATATTAATACTGTTTATCCTGGAACCAGAGATTTCTTTGTTGTCAAGTACGATGCAAATGGAATAGCATTATGGGCCTATACAGCTGGTACACCAACAGTCGATAATGGTTCAGCTGTTGCCACAGATAGAAATGGATATATATATATGACTGGTGGATATAGCAGTCATACGATGTCTTTTGGTACGTTCAACATCACAAATAATAGTATTGGCCCAAATGCAGATATTTTCATTTTAAAGCTGGTAGAAACAACTTTTGTTTCATCGTCATTTGAGGTTAGGCAATTTGATATATTCCCAAATCCGGCTATAAGTTATTTCGACATCAATCTCCGTGAACTTTATGGAAATGTTGATTTAATCATTACAGATATTTCTGGAAAAATAATTTATTTTACAAAAGGATCTCCATTAAAACTAATAAATTTTAACACTAATGTGTTTGCAGAAGGGCTTTATTTTATTCAGGTAAAGTCTGATAATTTTTCTTGTGCAAAAAAATTGATTATTCAAAAAGAATAGTGTTTTTTAAATCTTATTGAGTGAACATGAAATAGCCGTTCATCCCACATCTAGCCGTAGTTTGTAACTACGCCTTTTTTCCAAGTAGTTTTTAACTACATAGCAGTATGTCACCATTGGCGCACCTCGATAGCTATCGGCGCTTAGCGCAGAGCTTTAGCGTTGCCTGACTTGTGCCTTCAAATCAATAAGCTTTTTGATGTTTGACCTAATGGCGTAAGTCTTATAGCGAAGGCTGTGCAAAGCCTGACTTGTGCCTTAAAATCAATAGTCCGTTTGATGGTTATAAAAAACATGCTTCGAAGCGATAAATTGAGAACATGATGTATTTACTGAGTATTTCACACCCAACTGACCACCCCGTTTCACTCTGAACTGACCACCCTGTTTCAGTGTCAACTGACCAGGGCATTTCACTGCCAACTGACCAGG